>CAZDXK010000170.1:0-4561 GCA_964509215.1 uncultured Actinomycetes bacterium
CTGCTCCATCCGCCGTACACGCTCTGGCACCTGTCCTACGTCGTGATCGGCGCGTGCGTCGCCCCAACCCTGCACATCCGGTGGCTGGTGGAGACGCTGATCGCGTTCTTCCTGGCCATGGGCGTCGCCGCGCACGCGCTGGACGAGTTGCGCGGACGGCCGCTCGGGACGCACATCGCTGATGCGGTGCTGTGGACGCTCGCCGCCGTGGGCCTCGCGGGCGCTGTGGGGCTCGGCGTGGACGGTGCGCGGGAGGTCTCGCCGTGGATCTGGGCGTTCATCGGCGCGGGGGTGTTCCTGGTGCTCGCGTACAACCTCGAACTGTTCGGCGGCCTGGTCCACTCCGACCTGTGGTTCGCCCTCGCCTGGGGCGCCTTCCCGGTCCTCACCGCGTCGTTCGCGCAGACCGCCCGTCTTGAGCCTGAAGCGCTCGCCGTGGCGGCCGCGTGCGCGGCCATCTCGGCGGCGCAACGCGTGCTCTCCACGCCGGTCAGGCGGCTGCGCCGGCGCGTCGCGGCGGTCGAAGGGACGATCACGCTGCATGACGGCGATGTCGAGACGATCGACGCCGCGTCCCTCCGGTCGACGCCCGAGCGAGCGCTCAGATGGATGTCGCTCGCGATGCCGCTCCTGGCGCTCGGCCTGCTGCTCGCGCGGCTCCGGAGCTAGGGGCCCACCGTCATGGTCTTGGCGACGTCTTTGCCCGACTGACCGTTGCGACGAAGCACGAGCGCCACGCACGCGATCGCGAACAGCGTCAACAACAGCAACAGCGTGGACACGGATGCGACCTCGGGTCTGAGCGCGTTGCGCACCGCGCTGAACACGTATACCGGCCAGGGCGACGCGCCGGCCACGCTCACGAACGACGAGATGATCGTGTCGTCCAAGCTGAAGCTGAACGAGAGCAGGGCGCCGGCGAGCACGGCTGGCAGCATCAGCGGCAGCGTGATCTGGCGGAACCGGCGCCAGGGTGTCGCGTACAGATCGGCGGCCGCCTCCTCGAGCGTCTCTTCCATCCCCTCGAGCCGCGCGCGCACGATCAACGTGACGACGGCGGTCGCGAACAGCGAGTGCCCCACCCACAGGCGGAGCATCCCGTAGCTCACCGCGGGGATCGTCATGTTGGGCCCGAAAGGGCCGCCGATACGCACGTACCAGATGAGGAGCGCGATCGCGTCGACGATCTCGGGAGTCACGAGGATCAGGAAGACGAGCGCCAGGAAGAGCACGGCCCACTTGCCCTTCCGCCGGGCGAGCGCGATGCCGGCGAACGATCCCAGCACGGTCGCGATGATCGCCGTTCCCACCGCGGCCGCGAGAGAGGTCTTCACGGCGTGCTGGATCGTGGGGTCCGTGATCCCGGTTCGATACCCGGCCAAGCCGAACCCGTCCCACGTGAGCATGGTCCGCCCCTGGTTGAACGAATAGACGACGATCACGAGGATCGGCAGGAACAGGAACGCGTACACCGCGATGCTCCACACGCGGAGTAACAGGCTCGCGATATCGCGCCGATGTCGCGCTCCCGAGATCGGCGTGGCGCTCATCCGACTCCGTCCATCGCCGCGGGCAGTGAGATCTTCCTCCTCGCCCGCGCGATCGTGCGCAGGGCAAGTGCGACGACGCCGAACACGGCAACCGTTCCCATGATCATGATGATCAATATCACGGCTTGCGCGGCTCCCAACGCCCAGTTCTGGCCCGTGCTGAACTGACTCGCGACCATGGCGCCGGCCATGTTCCCTTTCGCTCCGCCGAGCACCAAGGCAGTGATGTAGTCGCCGGTGAGCGGGATGAAGACCAGGAGCAATCCGGCCACGATCCCTGGCGCTGCGAGGGGGAGAGTCACCTGGCGGAAGGTCTTCCAGCGGCTGGCGCCCAGGTCCTTGGAGGCCTCGCGCATCGCGGGATCCAACCGGTCAAGCGCCACGAACAGCGGGAAGATCATCAGCGCCAGGTAGTTGTAGACGACGCCGAGCTGCACGGCTCCCCGGGTCTGCAACAGTTGCAGCGGCTCGCTGCGGAGCCCCCATTGCTGAAGCAGGCTCGACACGGGGCCGGCGGGCGAGAGGAGGATGAGCCATCCGATCGTGCGGACAAGGAAGTTGACGAAGAACGGCACGATCACGAGGCCGAGCAGAAGTCCCCGCCACCGCGCCGTCACGCGGGTCGCGAGCCAATACGCGAACGGGAACCCGATCAGGAGGCAGAGGAGCGTGCCGAGGATCGAGATCTGAAGCGTCTGCGAGAAGACGTGGATGAACGTGCCCGACAGCGCTTCGTGATACCGGTCGAACGACAGCTTGTCGGTGGCGATCGGATGGAAGATGTTCGGCTTGTAGCCGAACGAGTAATAGACGATCCACAGGACCGGGAGCGTGAAGAACAAGACGAACCAGATCCATGCGGGGAGCGCCATCGCGAAGCGAGGAGCCCGGATCTTCCGGACCCCTCGCTCCGCCTCCGAGACGTGCTGGACCATGGCCTCGGGTGGGAGCTAGCCGCCCGCCGCGGCCTTGGCCTTGGTGTAGATGTCCACCAAGCGATCGAACGCTGAGTTCACGGCGCCCGCGCGGAACGTGGCAACCTGCGGGTCGGTGAAGAAGATCATGTCCAGGTAAGGGGTGTTCGCCGCCGCCGCCGCCTCCTCCACGCCGGTGATACCCGTGTTGTATCCGTGGAAGTTCAGGTCCTGGAGCGAGTTCCCGGGGTCGAGGATGAAGTTCAGGAATGCATACGCGGCCTCCGGGTGCGTGGCCCCCTTCACGATGGTCCAGTTGTCCATCCACAACTCGGTGACGGGCGCGCCCAGTCCCCATGCGTACCGACTGGGCTCCTTGAAAGAGTTGAATCCCTGGCGGGCATCGCCGTTCCATACCTGGGACAAGGCCCAGGTCCCCTGCGCGAACTGGTAGCCAGGGTAAGACTCGAACGTCTTCACGTGTGGCGCGAGCTGATCGACGATGAACGCCTCGTACGCGTCGAGGTCCGCCGTCTCCTCTGTGGTCCAATCGATCCCGTTCGCCCAGAAGTACAGGCCCGACAACTCGTTGGGGGCGTCGAGCACGGACATGTTGCCGCTCGCCTCGTTCATGGCGACGTCCAGGAAATCGCTCCATGTGTTGATGGGCCTGGAGATCTGGCTCTTGTCGACGATCCAACCGGTGGTGCCCCAGTCCTTGCAAACCGAGTGCTTGTTCTCCGGGTCCCAGGGCTGGTTGGTGTATACCGTCTCGATGTTCTTGAAGTTCGGGATTCTTGAAAGGTCCAGCTCTTCGAGCAGGTCATTCTCGACCATCAGCGGGATGTAGACCCCGGTTGGCACTACGATGTCGTACCCGCTGGTGCCGGCGGCGGCCGTCAGCTTCGCGATCGCCTCCTCGTTCGAGGCGTACACGTCGATCTGGGTCACCGGTCCGAGCTCGTCCGTGAACCTCTTGAAGAGCTTCGGATCGTCGTACTGGGCCCAGTGGTAGAAGTTCAACTGGTCCTCGAGGACAGGCGCCCCGCTCGCCGAGGAACCGCCCGCGCCGGTCGTCGTGCCAGCGCTGGGGTCGCTGCTGTTGCTGCACGCCGAGAGCAGGTACCCGCCCGAGAACGCGACGACGACCGAGCCGCCCATGAACGCGCGCCGGCTGATCCGCTTCGCCGACGACGACGACGCCAGGATCTTCAAACTTTCATCCGGTTCCGCCATGCTTCTCCTCCCCTCTTGATGTCTACTGATCTGTACGGTCTAGCTGGCGACCGTGGCCGCCTCGTCGCTCGCGGGGTCGACCAAGACGATCTCCGCCTGCTCCGCACCGAACATGTGCGTGTGATCCGGATCCCATGAGCACCACACCGTGCTGCCGACGTCGAGCCTCGGCGCCCGTGGACGCGGCAGCCGGGAGATGACCTCCTTCCGTCCCGGTGTCAGCACGACGAACTGGATCACGTCACCCAGATGCGAGATGCTCGCCAGGGTTCCCGAGATCGCGTTCGGCCCCTCCGGCGGCCGCTCCTCCGATACCTGGACCGCCTCGGGCCGTATCGCCGCGAGCGCCGCCCCTCCGTCGACCACTCCGATCGGCTCAAGCGTCGAGCGGAACATCCACCCGTCCCCTTGGACCGTGCGTCCTGCGTCGCGGGAGGTTCCCTCGAAGAAGTTCTGCTTGCCGATGAAGCCCGCGACGAACGCGCTGGCTGGATGGTCATAGATCGTGTCGGGATCGGCCAACTGCTCGATCCGCCCTTCCAACATGACCGCGATCCGATCGCTCATGGACAGCGCCTCGTCCTGGTCGTGCGTCACGAAGATGAACGTGATCCCCACCTGGGATTGGAGGAGCTTCAGCTCGATCTGCATCTCCTCGCGGAGCTTGCGATCCAACGCGCCCAGCGGCTCGTCCAGCAACAACAGGCTCGGCCGGTTCACCAGGGCGCGTGCGAGCGCGACTCGTTGCTGCTGTCCGCCCGACATCTCTCGGGGCTTGCGGTTCGCCAACTTGCTCATCTTCACCATCTCGAGCGCTTCGCCGACGCGGCGGCCGATCTCGCCCCGGTCCACCTTCTTCTG
>CAZDXK010000171.1:0-4554 GCA_964509215.1 uncultured Actinomycetes bacterium
GCCTTTGAGCGTCGCGGCGTCGAGCGCGGCCGGCAACTCCGACAGCCGTCCGCGGAGCACCTCCTCGTGGAGCTTGGTCAGCTCCCGCGCGACCGCGCCGGGCCGGTCGCCGAGCGCGTCGAGCGCCTCCACGAGCATCGCACGCACGCGCTTCGGCGACTCGAAGCACACGATCGTCCGTGGGTCGGAGGCGAGCGCCTCGAGGCGCTCGCGGCGCTCCCCCGCCTTCCGCGGCAGGAACCCTTCGAACACGAACCGATCGGTCGGCAGCCCCGAGATCGCCAGCGCGGCGATCACGGCCGACGGCCCCGGCACCACTCGGACATCGATCCCCTCAGCCGCGCACGCCCGCACCAGCCGGAAGCCCGGGTCGGAGATCGTCGGCATGCCGCCGTCCGTCACCAACGCCACGGTGGCGCCGTCGCGGAGACGCCGGAGCACCTCCTCGGTCCGCTCGCGTTCGTTCCCCTCGAAGAACGAGAGTAGCGGCCGATCCACGAGCTGGAGGTGCGCCAGGAGGCG
Organism: uncultured Actinomycetes bacterium; assembly: GCA_964509215.1. Lineage (GTDB taxonomy): Bacteria > Actinomycetota > UBA4738 > UBA4738 > HRBIN12 > JBBQVZ01. The sequence goes on from CAZDXK010000171.1 coordinate 523, forward strand.
GCCGGTCCGCCGCGTATCCTCGGCGGCGATCAGGTCGACGGACGCGAGCGTCTCGACGGCGCGAGGCGCAAGGTCGCCCAGGTTGCCGATCGGCGTCCCCACCAGGAAGAGCGTGCCCTTCACGCCCCGATGGTGGCAGGATGTCCCGTCGCCGGCCACGCGCGTTCACGGCACCTCACGGGAGCATCCATGGCGAACGATCACAAGGACTACTCGGGAACGCCGCTCCCCAAGAAGCTCGGCATCCGGGAGAGTTCGAGCGTGCTGTTGGTGAACCCGCCCGACGGGTTCGAGCAGTTGCTGACCCCCATGCCCGACGGCGCGCGACTGCTGAAGAAGGTCGCGGAGCCGCTCGACGTCGGGGTGCTGTTCGCCACCGAGCAGGCGGAGCTGATCCGATGGTTCGACCGGATCGCCGCGTCACTCGACACGGCCGGACGGCTCTGGGTGGCCTGGCCGAAGAAGGCGTCGAAGGTCCCGACCGACATCGACTTCGGGTTCGCCCAAGGCATCGGGCTCGACGCCGGATTGGTGGATAACAAGAGTGCCTCGATCACCGACGTCTTCCAGGGCCTCCAGTTCGTCTACCGCGTGAAGGACCGTCCCAAGCCCTGAGCCGAGCGGTCAGGTCGCCGGTTTCCGGGCGATGACCCAGTGGAACGCGACCTCGCCGTAGCCCTCCTCCATCTCGTTCCTCGTTTCAGAAAGCTCCAGCTCGAACCCGGCCGCGCACAAGGAGCGCTCGTTCGCGTCGGGATCGAAGCCGGCGAAGAACATCGGGGCGCCGAGCCAGTCTTCCTGGATGGCGTCGAACGTGTTCCCAGCGCCGAGCGAGAGCATGAAGCGCCCGCCGGGTCGGAGCCACTCGAACGCGCGAACGAACATCGGGCCCTGTTCGTTGCGGGGCACGTGGTTGAAGACGTAGAACGACACGATCGCGTCGAACGCTGCATCCGGTAGCGCGACGTTCGTGAAGTCGTCGTGCAGGAACGTCCCACGGGGGAGTCGTTCGCGCGCGATCGCGAGTTGCACGGCCGATAGATCCACGCCCGTGTAGGAGCGTCCTTCCGCCAGGGCCTCGGCGGCCGTGCCGGGGCCGCACCCAAGCTCCAGGATGTCCGCCTCGGCAGGCAGTCGTCGGAGCACCTCTCCCAGGAACCACTCCCTCACGTCCGGCAGGTTCGTCGAGACCCACGCACCGAACTGCTCCGCCAGCCCGTCGTACCCCTGGGCGATGATCTTCTTCGGATCCGTCGACTCCCTCTCCCAACGCCGCCCCCACCGGTACCCTGACGCGGTGCCCACGCTGCTGCAACGGGCGAACCGCCCGGTGATCGCGATCCTCGCCGTGACCGCCATCGCGGGAGCCCTCCGCTTCACGCATCTCTCACGTCCGCCAGAGCTCTTCTTCGACGAGAACTACTACGCGAAAGCCGGGTGCATCTTGATCGGTGACCCCGACCGGGTGTGCAGGGTCGACAGCAACGACGAGCACTACTGGCGCGACACCAAGTGGGACGTCGGCTCGTGGGTCCACCCGCCGCTCGGCAAATGGATGATCGGCGTAGGCGAGAAGGCCTTCGGTATCACGCCGTTCGGGTGGCGGTTCTCGTCGGCGTTCGCCGGCACCCTGGTCGTGACGCTCGTCGCCATCGTCGCGCAGCTGCTGTTCGGCAGCGCGCTCTGGACGTTCGTCGCGGGGCTGTTGCTCGCCGTCGAGAACCTCAACGTCGTGCTGTCCCGTTCTGCGCTGCTCGACATCCACCTGGAGCTCTGGGTGGTCGGGGGGTTCCTCTTCCTGCTGTTGGACCGGCGATGGATCGACCGACGATCGCCGCAGGAACCGGAGCCCGATGCCGAAGCGGAACGCTCCGGCACACCGGAGGGCATCGCCGAGCCCGATCGGGTCGTGCCCGGTCGAGCGCGTTCGACGTTCGCGTTCCCGCTCTGGCGTCCGTGGCGCTTCGCGGCCGGGATCGCGCTCGGCGCCGCGTTCTCCGTGAAATGGTCGGGCGGCATGGCGATCCTCGCCGCGCTGATCCTGTCGATGGCGTGGGAGACGACGCGGCGGCATCGGGGCAGCGTCTCGCTCGGACGGGCGTTGGCGCGCGCGGTGCGCCAAGAGAGCCTCGGCCTGGTCATCGCGTTCGTGGTGCTACCGGTCGCCGTGTACCTGATCGCGTACCTGCCGTGGTTCAACCATTTCGGATGGAGCCTCAAGGACTGGTGGGAGAACCAGACCGCGATGCTCGCCTACCACCGCAGCCTGAAGACGACGGCGCTCGACGTCGCGACGAACATGTACACGCCGACGCACCCCTACTACTCGCGCGCGTGGACGTGGCTCTTCATGTTGCGACCCGTCAACTTCGCCTCCCGGGACGTGGGCACGGACATCGCGCAGGTCCTCGCCGTCGGGAACCCGGCGATCTTCTGGGCCAGCCTGTGGGCCGTTCCGATCGTCGCCCTTATGTGGCGGCGCCGCGGCGATTGGCGCGCCGGGTTCGTCGTGATGCCGTTGCTCGCGCAGTACCTCCCGTGGTTCCTGGTCACGCGTCCCCAGTTCTTCTTCTACGTGGCGCCGATCACGCCGTTCATGGTGCTCGCGATCGCTTACGTGTTGCGCGACCTGGCGAGCGCCACGATCGTGCTCCGCGAACCCGGCGGCGAGACGGTCGAATCCTCGCGCCATCCGTACCTTCCGTTCGTCTGGGGGTACGTCGTGGTGGCTGTCGGCCTGTTCCTGTGGTTCTGGCCCGTGCTCACCGGCAGCCCGATCTCCCGGACCGCGTGGCAGGCCCGGGTGTGGTTCCGCGGATGGATCTGATGTGACCGCGGGTCCCTCCGGGCTCCTCACCGGCCGGTAGCCTTGCCCGTCGACATGCCCGCGAAACAGCACCGGTTCATCCCCATGCGCGACGGCGTCCGATTGGCCGCCTCGCTCTTCGTGCCCGACGGGGACGGGCCCTGGCCCGCCGTCCTGGAGGCGCTCCCCTACCGCAAGGACGACGACACCGCGTCCTACCGGCCGGAGTACGAGCGCCTTGCGGCGGCGGGGTACGTGGTGTGTCGCGTCGACCTGCGAGGCACCGGCTCGTCCGAAGGCATCGCGGAGGACGAGTACCCGGCCGTGGAACGCACGGACATGCTGACCGTGATCGACTGGCTCGCGACGCGGGAGTGGTCGACCGGCAACGTCGGCATGTACGGGACGAGCTACTCGGGCTTCAACTCGATCCAGCTCGCCATGGAGCGTCCACCGGCGCTGAAGGCGATCATCCCGATCTTCGCGACCGACGACCGGTACGCCGACGACGTCCACTACTTCGGCGGCGCGTTGAAACAACTCGACCTGGTCGACTACCCCACGTACATGATCGCGATGAACGCGTTGCCGCCGGTGCCGTCGATCTACGGCGAGGGCTGGCGCGAACAATGGGAGCGCCGCGTCCGCGGCATCGAGCCGTGGGTACTGACGTGGCTCGCGCACCAACGCTTCGACGACTACTGGCGCTTCGGATCGCTCCGCCCGGACTACGACCGGATCGAGGCGGCCACCATGATCGTCGCCGGGTGGGCCGACGGCTATCGCAACAACACGCTGCGGACGTTCGAGCAGCTCCGCTGTCCGGCCCGGCTGGTCGTCGGCCCGTGGGCGCACGCGTCCACGGACACGTCGCTCCCGGGACCGAACATCGACCTCGTGCCCGAGATGATCCGCTGGTGGGACCGGTGGCTGAAGGGTGAGGACAACGGCATCGACCGCGAGCCGCCGATCGTGCTGTTCGCGCAACGCTCCACGCGACCGGGCGCGACCCGTTCGGAGATGCGAGGCGAGTGGCGGTACGAGCCGGCGTGGCCGGCCGAGCGCCTGCGGCCGACGCGGCTGGCGCTGACCGACGCCAGCGCCGGCGCCGTCACGCCGGCCGGAGAAGGCGGGGACGTCCTTGAGGTTCGTGGCGACGTCGGCTGGACCGCGTGGATCTCGTGCGCGGGCCATCTGCCGTGGGGTCAGCCCGACGACCAACGCCC
>CAZDXK010000172.1:0-4552 GCA_964509215.1 uncultured Actinomycetes bacterium
CGATCATGATCGGCACCCGTGCTATCTCGGGCTTTGTGTAGATGATGTTCAGGAACGTGGTCATCGCCCTCTCGGAGTCGAGCAGGTCGGCGTCCATGTTCACGTCGATCACGTTCGCGCCGCCGCGGACCTGCTCGAGCGCGACGTCGACCCCGCTCTGGAAGTCGCCCGATTCGATCAGTCGGCGGAACTTGGCCGAGCCCGTGATGTTCGTTCGCTCGCCGACCATCACGAATCCCGTGTCGGGCGTGATGCGGAACGGCTCGAGCCCGCTCAGCGTCGTGTATCGATCCTCGAAGCGGGGAACCTCTCGCCGGGCGACGTCCTGGACGGTGTCGGCGATCATCCGCACATGCTCGGGCGTGGTGCCGCAACATCCGCCCACGATGTTCACCAGGCCCGCCCCGGCGAACTCCCCGAGCAGCCCGCTCGTGGTCTCCGGGGTCTCGTCATAGCCTCCGAACGCGTTCGGGAGACCGGCGTTGGGATAGCAGCTCACCGGGATCGGCGCCACGCGGGCGAGGGCCTCCACGTAGGGGCGCATCTCGGTCGCGCCGAGCGAGCAGTTGACACCGGCGATCATCGGCTCGGCATGCTCGATCGAGGCCCAGAACGCCTCAAGCGTCTGACCCGACAACGTGCGTCCGCTCCGGTCGATGATCGTCACGGATATCCAGCGCGGAAGATCGGGCGCGACGTCCATCGCGGCCGCGATCGCGGCCTTCGCGTTCAGCGTGTCGAAGATCGTCTCGATCAGCAGGAGGTCGACTCCGCCGTCGCGCAGGCCGCGGATCTGCTCGGCGTAGGCCTCGTACACCTGGTCGAACGAGATCGTGCGGAACGACGCCTCGTCCACCTTGGGCGACATGGAGAGAGTGACGTTCAACGGGCCGATCGAGCCGGCGACCCAGCCTCGCCCGTGATGGTCCGTCGCCTGCTTCGCCAGACGCGCTCCCTCGACGTTCATCTCGTACACGGCGCCGGTCAGGCCGTAGTCCGCCTGGCCGATCGACGTCGCCGTGAACGTGTTCGTCGTGGTGATGTCGGCGCCGGCCTCGAGGTAGGCACGATGCAGCTCCGAGACGATGTCCGGCCGGGTCAGGTTCAACAGGTCGGGATCGCCCTTGACGTCGGTCGGATGGTCGTGGAACCGCTCGCCGCGGAAGTCCTCCTCCGAGAGGCCGCGGCCCTGAAGGAGCACGCCCCACGCCCCGTCGAGGATCACGATGCGGTCGGTGAGGAGGGTCGCGAGGTCGTCGATCCGGTCCACGCATTTCACCCTAATGGCGACTGGAACGAGATGACCAACGGTCACCGTGGGGGTGGGTCCGTTCCGACGCCCCTCGCGTGCTCGCGCGAGGGGCGCCACGGGAGGTAGGCTTTCGCACGTGAGCCAGAGCCTCCCCGAGATGGTGTTGCAAGGTCGCCGACGCAGGCCTGGCGGCCGGCAGCCTGAGCAACGGCTCCGACGCACGCGTCGAGAGACCGCGCAAGCGTTGTCCATCGTTCCGTTGTTCGCGGGATTCACGAAGCGGGATCTCAACCGGCTCGCGGAGGAGACCGACGTCCTGTCGTTCTCCCCGGGCACGACGGTCGTCGAGGAAGGGCTGCTCGGCGAGACGATGTTCGTGATCCTGTCGGGTGAGGCGAGGGTGCTCAAAGGCAACCGTCGCCTGGGGACCGTGCGGCCGGGCGACTTCTTCGGGGAGGTGGCGCTGCTCGACGGCGCGCCGCGGAGCGCGTCGGTCGTGGCCGAGACCCCCCTCGAGGCGATCCGGCTCTACCGCCGCACGCTCCTGAAGGTGCTCCAGGCCGAGCCGCAGATGGCGCTCAAGATCCTCGACTCGCTGGTGCGCCGGGTGCGGGACCTCACGCGCTCGCTGGACGCCTAGCCCTAGAGCACGCCCTCGATCTCGGCCGGCGTTCATCGAGGAACATCCCGCGATGCCTGACCCTTGCCCCGAGGGGCGCTACGCTAGACAGCAGCACCACCCACCGAACCGCGATCGAGGAAGCAGGCCGAGAGCCACACCGATGCCCCAGATCACCGATAAGACCGTCGAAGAGAAAGAACGCGTCGTCATCCGGTTCGCGGGGGACTCCGGAGACGGCATGCAGCTGACGGGGGACCGGTTCACGAGTGCCACCGCGGTGCTCGGGAACGACCTGGCGACGCTTCCCGACTTCCCCGCGGAGATCCGGGCGCCCGCGGGCACCGTCCACGGGGTCTCCGCGTTCCAGATCCAGTTCGGATCGACCGACATCACGACCCCGGGGGACCACGCCGACGTCCTGGTCGCCATGAACCCGGCGGCGCTCAAGGCCGACCTAGACAAGGTGGTCAAGGGCGGAACCGTCGTCATCAACGAGGACGCGTTCACGTCGCGGAACATCGAGAAGGCGGGGTTCGACTCCGACCCCACGAGTGACGGCACGCTCGACGGCTTCCACGTCTTCAAGGTCCCGATGACCTCGATCACCGTTCGAGCCACCGAGGACATCGGGATCGGCAAGAAGGAGTCGGAGCGTGCGAAGAACATGTTCGCGCTCGGGCTCCTGTCGTGGATGTACGGTCGCCCGGCCGAGACCACGCTCAACTGGCTCGAGCGGAAGTTCGGCGGTAAGCAGGAGATCTACGACGCGAACGTGGCCGCGTTCAAGGCGGGCTACAACTTCGGCGAAACGACCGAGCTCTTCGCGCACTCCTACCTGGTGAAGGCCGCTCCCGCAGAGCCCGGCACCTACCGGAATATCGCCGGCTCGACCGCCCTGTCGTGGGGGCTCGTCGCCGCCAGCGCCCGCAGCGGGTTGCCGCTGTTCTACGCGAGCTATCCGATCACGCCCGCTTCCGAGCTCCTGCACGAGCTCTCGCGCCACAAGAACTTCGGCGTGATGACGCTGCAGGCGGAGGACGAGATCGCGGCAGCGAACATGGCGCTCGGAGCGTCGTTCGCCGGGCACCTGGCGGTCACCGGGACGAGCGGGCCCGGCATGGACCTGAAGGCCGAGACCCTCGGGCTCGCCGCGATCATGGAGCTACCGATGATCATCGTCGACGTCCAACGCGGTGGTCCCTCCACCGGCCTGCCGACCAAGACGGAGCAGAGCGACCTGCTGCTCGCCATGTTCGGCCGCCACGGGGAGTCGCCGCTGCCGATCGTAGCCGCCTCCTCGCCCGCGGACTGCTTCGACACGGCCATCGAGGCGGCGCGGATCGCCGTTACGTACCGCTCGCCGGTGATCCTGCTCTCGGACACGTTCCTGTCGAACTCGTCGGAACCGTGGATGATCCCCGACCCCGACTCGCTCCCGACGATCGAGCCGCGGTTCGCCACCGCGCCCTCCAACGGCGACGGGTTCATGCCGTATGAGCGCGACGAGAAGCTCGCGCGTCCGTGGGCGACGCCGGGCACGCCCGGACTGGTCCACCGCATCGGCGGTCTGGAACGCGAGGACCGAACCGGCAACATCAGCTACGACCCGCTGAACCACGAGCGGATGACCGACCTGCGCGAAGCGAAGATCGCGGGCATCGCCAACGACATCCTGCCGCTCGCGGTCGACGACCCCGACGGCGACGCCGACCTGTTGATCCTGGCATGGGGTTCGTCGCTCGGAACTGTGCGGGCGGCCGCGCGGCGTGTGCGGGCCGACGGACGCAAGGTGGCGACGGCCCATCTGCGCCACCTGAACCCGTTCCCGGCGAACACCGGCGACGTCGTGACGTCCTACCGGAAGGTGTTGATCCCCGAGATGAACTCCGGCCAGCTCTCCATGTTGATCCGTGCACGGTTCCTGGTAGATGCCATCAGCTTCACCAAGGTCCAGGGCATCCCGATCCTCGCGGACGACCTGGAGCAGGAGGTCCTGCGGGTGCTGGATCATGAGTGACGTCGAGACCGGCGGCAGCCTCAGCACGCTGACCAAGAAGGACTTCACGTCGGACCAGGAGGTCCGCTGGTGTCCGGGATGCGGCGACTACGCGATCCTGTCGGCCGTCCAGGGCTTCATGCCCGAGCTCGGGATCGAGCCGCACAAGACGGTCTTCGTCTCGGGGATCGGCTGCAGCGGCCGATTCAGCTATTACATGGACACGTACGGGATGCACGGGATCCACGGACGGGCGCCGGCCTTGGCCACCGGCATCGCCACCGCCAACCCTGAGCTCTCGGTGTGGGTCGTCACCGGCGACGGCGACGGGCTCTCGATCGGGGGTAACCACCTGATCCACGCGCTCCGCAGGAACGTCAACATCAAGATCCTGCTGTTCAACAACCAGATCTACGGGCTCACCAAGGGCCAGTACTCGCCGACCAGTGAGGAAGGGAAGATCACGAAGTCCACTCCATTCGGATCCGTCGACCATCCGTTCAATCCGATCGCCGTCGCGTTGGGCGCGGAGGCTACGTTCGTCGCGCGCACGCTTGACAACGATCGCCAACATCTGACGGACGTCCTCCGCCAGGCCGTCGCCCACCAGGGAACGGCATTCATCGAGATCTACCAGAACTGCAACGTCTTCAACGACGGCGCGTTCGATGTGCTCCGAGAG
>CAZDXK010000173.1:0-1416 GCA_964509215.1 uncultured Actinomycetes bacterium
ACGGTGCAGCTGCCGCACGACGACGTGTCGCATCCCACGTTGGTGCCGGTGAGCCCGAGGGTCTCTCGGAGGAAGTAGACGAGCAGCGTGCGGGGTTCCACATCGGCTTCGCGTTGCGTCCCGTTCACGGAGACGGCGACATGCGTCACGGCGAGCCCTCCTTTCGAACAGGAACCGGTCGGGTCGTTCGGTAGCGCCGGAGTGTAGTCCTGTCACTCCGAACGCGCGAGCCGCCGGGCAGCCGCGGACCAGGTGGGACCTCGCCCCTTCGCGGGGACTCCCGTACCATCGACCTGTGAGCGAGATCGGCGACGTGCTCCAAGCGATCGAGTCCCTGTCGGCCAAGGGCCAGCGGATGGCGCTCGCGACGATCGTCGCGGTCCGCGGCTCGACGTACCGCCGGCCGGGGGCGCGCCTGCTGGTCCCCGAGGATGGCGCGCCGATCGGGAACATCTCCGGCGGTTGCCTGGAAGGCGACGTCACCGACATGGCCAAGCTCGTCATGGAGGAGGGCCGGGCGCGTTTGGCCGGCTGGGACCTCACCGCCGACGACGACGAGGTCTGGGGGCTCGGGTTGGGCTGCAACGGCGCCATCGAGGTCTTCATCGAACCGGCCGACCGCGCGGCGGAGGTCGCGGGCGCCCTCCGGATGGCCCTGGAGGAAGAGCGTCCCATCAGCGTCGTGACGGTGCTCGAGTCGTCTCGCGACGACGTCGCGTCCGGTGCGCGGATCGTCGTGAAGCCCGACGGCTCGACGCAAGGCTCGCTCGGGGATCCGGACGTCGACGCGGAGGCCGTACGTACGGCCAAGGAGCAGCTCGCCGCGCAGGCGTCCGAGATCCGGCCGTTGCCCGGCGACGTGCGAGCGTTCGTCGAGGTGCTGGAGCCCCCGCTCCGGTTGCTGATCTGCGGGGCCGGTCACGACGCCGTCCCGCTGGTGAAGGCCGCCGCGGTCCTCGGCTGGAGTCCCATCGTCGTCGACGACCGGCCGGGGTTCCTGAACCGGGAGCGCTACCCCGAGGCGGCCGGGTTCGTCCACGTGGAGGAGCCCGACGACGCGGCGAAGGTCGCGACCACGGACGAGCGGACGTTCGTCGTGGTCATGACGCACAACTTCCTTCGGGACAAGGCGTACCTCCGCTCGTTCCTGGCATCTCCCGTCGCCTACATCGGGATGCTCGGGCCCGCCGCTCGTACCCAACGCCTCCTGATGGAGTTGACCGCGGAGGGCGTCGAGCTCACCGACGAGGATCGCGCACGCATCCACGGCCCTGCCGGCTTGGACCTCGGGAGCGAGGGTCCCGAGGAGATCGCCGGCTCGATCCTGTCGGAGATCGTCGCGGTGCGCCGCGGCCGTCACGGCGGGTTCCTCAAGGAGCGGCCCGGACCGATCCACGATCGCCCGAAGCCCGGCGC
>CAZDXK010000173.1:1516-4498 GCA_964509215.1 uncultured Actinomycetes bacterium
TAGAAGCCCGATGACCGTCTCGTCCGTACTACGCGATGACGGGTTGCCGGTTGAGGCCGGTCATGCGATAAACGCACCATCGCCCGTACCGCGGGCAACCCATCCCTGAGGAAGGGAGATCCAGCCCATGCTGCCTTCGAGCTTCGAGTACCACCGACCGGCGACTCTCGACGAGGCGCTCAGCCTCCTCGCCACACACGGCGACGACGCGAAGGTGCTCGCGGGGGGGCAGAGCCTGATCCCGATCATGAAGCTCAGGTTCGCCACGCCGGGTCAGCTGATCGACATCAACCGGATCGAGGGTTTGGACGGCGTCGCGGAGCGCGACGGAAGCCTACGGATCGGCGCGCTGGTCCGGCACAACCAGCTCGCCGCCGACGACATCATCGGCGCGCGCTACCCGACGATCGCCGCCGCCGCGCCGCAGATCGCGGATCCCCTGGTCCGGAACCTGGGGACGATCGGCGGGTCGCTCTCTCACGCCGACCCGTCCGGGGATCTCGGCTCGGTGATGCTCGCGCTCGGTGCGAGCGTGGTGCTGAAGAGCTCGACCAACGAGCGCGAGGTTCCGATCGGCGAGTTCCTCGTGGACACGTTCCAGACGTCGATCGAGCCCAACGAGCTGCTCACCGAGATCCACGTGCCGGCTCCGGCCACGCGATCGGGAGGTGCCTATCTCAAGCTGGAACGCAAGGTCGGCGACTTCGCGACCGTCGCGGCCGCGATCTACTTGGAGCTCAACGACGGCGCCATCGGCAAGGCCGGCATCGCGCTCACCTCGGTGGGCCTGACGAACATCAAGGCGACGGCCGCCGAGGCGTCGCTCATCGGCGCCGCGCCGGGCGAGGGCGTGTTCGCCGACGCCGGGCGCCTCGCCGCCGAGGTGTCGAACCCGGTCGCCGACGTCCGAGGTTCCGCCGAGTACAAGCGGCACATGGTCGAGGTGTACGTGCGACGCGGCATGGCCAGCGCGTTCGAGATGGCCGGCGCGGCCTGAGCCCGAGAGGAGACGCGACATGGAGGTCAAGGTCAACGTCAACGGCACCGAGCGATCGGCGGACGTGGAGCCTCGCCAGTTGCTGGTACACCTGATCCGCGAGGAGTTCGAGCTCACCGGCACGCACATCGGCTGCGACACCACCAGCTGCGGCGCGTGCACTGTGCTCCTCGACGGAGTGCCGGTGAAGTCGTGCACCATGTTCGGTGTCCAGGCCGACGGCCGCTCGGTGACGACCGTCGAGGGTCTGGCCGGAGCGGCGGGTCTCCACCCGATCCAGGCGGCGTTCAAACAGGAACACGGCCTGCAGTGCGGTTTCTGCACGCCCGGCATGATGCTCACCGGCGCCGCGCTGATCGAACAGAACCCGGCGCCGAGCGACGAGGACGTCCGGTGGGCGATCTCGGGGCAGCTCTGCCGCTGCACCGGCTACATGAACATCGTGAAGGCGATCCAGGCCGCGGCCGCGGCGAAGTCGGGCTTGAGCACGCCCGCCGCCGTCTAGCCACCCTCGACCAGAAGGAGCCCGAAGACATGGCGAGCGAGACCGAAGAGATCCGCGGGATCGGACACAGCGTCCGCCGTGTGGAGGACGACCGGTTCATCCGTGGCGCCGGCAACTACATCGACGACATCCACCTCCCCGGGATGCTGCACATGGCCATCCTGCGGAGCCCGTACGCCCACGCGAACATCAAGGGCATCGACGCCTCGAAGGCGCAGGCGCTCCCCGGCGTGGTCGCCGTGGTCACCGGCGAGCTGATGGCGCAGCACAACCTCGCGTGGATGCCGACCCTGTCGGGGGACACGCAGGCGGTTCTGGCGACAGACAAGGTGCGGTTCCAGGGGCAGGAGGTCGCGGCGGTCATCGCCAACGACCCCTACATCGCGAACGACGCGCTCGAGCTGATCGACGTCGACTACGACCCGCTCGACGCGGTGACGACCCCGCAGCAAGCGCTCGAAGACGGCGCCCCGCTCATCCGAACCGACAAAGAAGGCCAGGAGAACAACCACGTCTATTCGTGGGAGACCGGCAACAAGGAGGCGACGGACGTCGCGTTCTCACAGGCCGACGTCGTCGTCTCGCTCGACACGTTCTACCCACGCGTCCACCCGGCTCCGATGGAAACGTGCGGATGCATCGCGGACATCAGCCCGGCGACCGGCCAGGTGACGATCTACATGACCTCGCAGGCGCCGCACGCCATCCGCACGGTGTTCGCGCTCGTCACGGGCCTGCCGGAAGAGAAGATCCGGATCGTGTCACCCGACATCGGCGGGGGCTTCGGCAACAAGGTGCCGGTGTACCCCGGCTACGTCGTCGCCACGGCCGCCTCGCTCCTGCTGGGACACCCGGTGAAGTGGATCGAAGATCGTTCCGAGAACCTCATCTCCACGGGGTTCGCCCGCGACTACCACATGCGTGGAGAGCTCGCGCTGAAGAGCGACGGCACCATGCTCGGACTGCGGGCGTCGCTCTTGGCCGACGAGGGCGCGTTCTTCGCCGACGCCCAGCCCTCGAAGTTCAAGGCCGGCCTGTTCCACATCGTGAGCGGCTCGTACGACCTGCCCGCGACCCACGTCTCGGCGGAGGGCGCGTACACGAACAAGGCGCCCGGGGGCGTCGCGTACCGGTGCTCGTTCCGCGTGACCGAAGCGTCCTACCTGATCGAGCGCCTGGTGCAGAACGCCGCGTACGAGCTGGGCATGGATCCCGTCGACATCCGGAAGAAGAACTTCATCAAGAAGGAGCAGTTCCCGTACACGTCCTCGACCGGGTTCGTCTACGACTCAGGCGACTACCACGCCGCCATGGACAAGGCGCTCGAGATGATCGGGTACGACGACCTCCGGAAGGAACAGACCGAGGCCCGTGCGCAGGGCAAGCTCTACGGCATCGGCGTCGCGTCGTTCACCGAGGTCGTGGGCGCCGGACCGGCGAAGGACTACGACATCATCGGCGTGAAGATGAACGACGGCGC
>CAZDXK010000174.1:0-4493 GCA_964509215.1 uncultured Actinomycetes bacterium
CTTCCGCAACCAGCAGCGCCTCGAACCGGCCGACTTCCGGCGGTTCGCGGAGCGACTCGGTCTGGACCTCGAGCGTTTCGAGTCGGACCTGGCGGATCCGGCCATCAAGGCTCGCGTAGAGCGGGACCTGGAGAGTGGCGACCGGAGCGGGGTCGACGGCACGCCCAGCCTCTTCATTGACGGCCGGCTGCTGAGCGTCCTCGATGCCGGCGAGCGCGAGCAGCTTGCGGGCCTGTTGCGCAAGCTCCTGCTGTCGCAGCCATACCGGGAGCTCGACCCGGCCACCACCGCCCAGGGGGAGCCTCGGCCCGCGCGGGGACGGCGGACAAGGGTGCGTGCGACCCGGGGGGCTGGAGCCGACACTCGGATTTGAACCGAGGACCTGCTGTTTACGAAACAGCTGCTCTACCGCTGAGCTATGTCGGCCCGGAGCGGGAGTATAGGTGATGCCTTCAGACAGCAGCTCTTCGCAAGCTCGACACGGAACACGGTCAGCGGCGCGAATGACCGAGCACAGCGCCGAATAGCTGATAACTGGCGAATAGCTGATGACTTTCCACGGTAGCGGGTTGCCGCCGTGGCGACCATTAGATTGGCCGTCAAGGATGCGCTGCGGCTGCCGCGACGGTGGACTCCTGCCCGGGTTGCAACGCGGTCACCGTGACCAACATGAAGGCGCCCCAAGCAGCGACGTTGAGCAGTCCCCACAAGATCGGCGGACCGACCGCGATGGGCGCATCCAGGAGCAGCGCCACCAGGAAGAGCGCACCGTACCAGCGCGGGGCAGGCCCTCGAGCGAGAGCGGACGCAACGGCGATCCCCAGAGCCCCCAGGAAGAGCATCGGCAGGCCGGCCCCCAGCACCGTCTGCACGGTGCTTCTCACCACATCGAACGCCTCGGCGAGCCCTGCTCGAGTCGTCTCGTCCGCGCCCGCGTACGCCACCGACACGCCGTGGTAGTTCAGGCCCGCGCCGAGGCCGGCGAAGACCGCGATCGCCCCGGCGAACAAGAGCCCCGTCGCGACGCCCGCCAGGCGAGAGCTGCCAAGCGCCGTCCAGATCGCCGGCAAAGTGGCCACCACGAGGGCCCACGCTCCGAGGCCGCCGAGGGTCCACGCGAAGAAGTGGACCGGGGCGTCGTTCGGGAACGTGATCGGCGGGAACGTGGACTGGGTGCCCTCAATGAACCCGGGGATGGCACGGAAGGCGACCGCGTGGACGCCATGGAGAAGGGCCATGACGAAGCCTGCCACCGCAACGACACGTATCGCTAGTTGGCTCATCGGGAGGGACCCCGCTCGATCTTCGGTACCTGGACCGCTTGGTTGACACGCTTCTTATATTGACCATATGATTCATATCACCAATGTCAAGAGGTCTGCGACGCTCAGGAAGACTGCCCACGACTCCTCGCCGCCGGTACGACCGCTCGCTCCGGGACGCGCGGGCACAGCAGACGCGTGAGCGGATCCTTGAGGCGCTCGTCCGGACGATGGCCCGTGGCGTCGCCGAGATTTCCGTGCCCGCCGTCGCCCGGGAAGCCGGCGTCTCGATCCCGACCATCTACCGCCACTTCGGCTCGAAGGCCGGGCTCGTCCAAGCGCTCTCTCCCTACGTTGCGTCGAAGACCAGGCTTCAGCCCGACCGACTTCCGAAGAACCTGGATGAGCTTGAGTCCTTGGCGCGGGAGTCCTTCCGGAGGCTCGGCCGGATCGACCCGACGCTCCGCGCGGCGATGGCGAGCGACCTCGGCAACAGGATGCGACGAACCCTTATGCCCGAGCGCCGGGGGTGGCACCGCCATGCCATCGAAGCGATCGCCCCGGGCCTGTCGCCAGAGGAACTCGACCGTCTGGCGGATCTGTCGGTGATCCTGCTGTCGTCCGCTTCGATCCGCGCGTTTAAGGATTACCTGGGTGCGAGCACGGACGAGGCGGCGGATCGGTTGATATGGGCCCTCCGCACGCTGGTCCGTGCCTCGACGACTGCGCCTCCGCGGCGACAAGAGGAGCGGGAGGCCCGGGAGGTATGACAGCGCCACTGGAAGGCATCCAAGGGATCATGTCCATCGACGAGGACGCCGCGCGCGATCCGGAAATCGCCGGACCGAAGGCGGCGACCGAGGCCCGGCTGCGAGCCGCCGGGTTCCCGGTGCCGGATGGATTCGTGATCCCGGCCTTCGTTTCTATCGACTCGCCAACCGTGCGCGGCGACGTCGCTCGCGCCCTCGATGCGCTGGATGGCCCGGTCGCCGTCCGCTCATCCGCCCTTGCGGAGGACCGGTCTGACGCATCGTTCGCCGGCCAGTTCGAGACGGTCCTCGGCGTGGAGGGCCTCGAGGGAGTGCTCGACGCAGCCAGGCGCGTCCGGCGGAGCGGCCAGTCGGAGCAGGTCGCGAGCTACCGTGAGCGTATGGGCGGCGACGCGCCCACCGGCGTCGCGGTCATCGTCCAGCGGATGGTCCCGGCCGAGGTCGCGGGGGTGGCCTTCACGGCCGACCCGATAACCGGCGATCGGGCGACGACGCTCGTCAGCGGGGTGCGGGGATCGGGCGATCGGCTCGTCTCAGGCGAGTTGGTGCCGGACGAATGGGTTGTCCGTGACCGCCAAGCCACAGCGCGTCGGACAACTGCCGGAGCCGTCGACGCTCCTCTGGCCCTCGCCATCGCCGACCTTGCCCGGCGCCTCGAAGCTCACGAGTGCGTCCCGCTGGACGTCGAGTGGGCCGCCGCTGGCGGGCAGCTCTTCGTCCTCCAGGCGCGGCCGATGACCGCTCTGCCGGACGAGATGAGCTGGGAGCCGGGCGCCCCGGGCCTCTGGATGCGGAACTTCCGCCTCGGAGAGTGGCTCGCCGGGCCGGTCACGCCGCTCTTCGAGTCGTGGCTCCTGACCCGGATCGAACGGCGGTTGCAGGAGAACCTTTACCGGCTCATCGGACTGCCGATTCCCCAGCCGCTCCATGTCGTCGTGAACGGCTGGTACTTCTACGGCTTCAACGTCCCGAGCACGCCAGGCGCGATGCTCGCCTCGCTCGTCAGGCACGTCCTACCCCGTCTCCTCCGGAACCCACGGCGTGTCGCGATGGCCCTTCCGCCGATCTCCCGCATCGGCATCGATCTCGCCGAAGACGATTGGCGGACACGAATCGGCCCGCGTTATCGAAGCCTCGTGGCCGCGGCCGGAGAGAACGTCGAGCGGGCCGACGGCGAGCGGCTCCTCGCGCTCGTCGACGAGGTGGCGACCGAGGCCGGAGATTTCTTCACCTCGCTGGCGATGGTGGCCGGCTACGCCTCGAAGACCGAGCGTCCGCTGGCGACGTTCTACGCTCGGTATCTCGCGCCCAGGATCGGGGGGTCGCAGCTCGACCTGCTCGCCGGGCTCGGCGACGAGCCGCCGTCACCCGCGGCCCACGCGGTCTGGACGCTCGACTGGGTCGAGCCGACCATGGGCGAGGCCGGCGTCGCTTTCGACGCTGACGCGAGCGCCGCCCGCCACGTGGTCGCACGCGAGCGGCGGCTTGCCGCGGAAGCCAGGGCACGTCAGGCGCTCGCGGCCACGCCGAAGCTCGCCCGCCGGTTCGAACGTCTGATCGGCCGCGCCCAGCGGTTCGGTCGCGTCCGTGAGGAGCAGGTTGCAGAATTCACACTCGCCTGGCCGGTCCTGCGGCGGGCCGCCCTCCGGCTCGGCGCGATGCTCGTCGACCGCGGGAGCCTCGATGCCACCGAGCAGGTGTTCTGGCTGACGAGGCAGGAGCTCGTCGGAGCGCTGCGCGAGGCAGTCCCGTCGCTCGCGACCACCGCAGCTGAACGCCGCGCGACCTGGGAGCGCCAGGCACGCCTCGCGCCGCCGCTCATGATCGGCGAGATACCCCCGATGCTGGCGAGGTTCCTGCGCGAGTCCGAGCTGTCGATCCGCGGTGCGAACTCCTCGGTCGGCGCCGATATCGTCGGCATCCCGGCGAGCCCCGGCCGTGCGACGGGGACTGCTCGGGTAGTTCGCAGCCTTGATGAGGCGGCGCTGGTCAAGAGCGGCGACGTCCTCGTGTGTCCCCTCACCGCTCCAGCATGGACGCCGCTCTTCGGTCGCATCGCCGCGATCGTCACCGACAATGGTGGGGTCTCCGCCCACGCATCCATCGTCGCCCGCGAGTACGGCATCCCGGCCGTGGTCGGGACGGGCGACGCGACGGTCCGACTGCGGGACGGCGAGCTTGTCGAGGTGAATGGCTCGGCCGGCACGGTCCGGAGAACGGCCGCGAGTCGGTGAACGTCCGGCGCGGATGCCGGCCCAACCCTGTTGGAGCGACCAATTCTGCAGACCGATTCGGGTAGTCAGGGTCGGTTTGGACGCCGACCGCCTGCAGCGTCGATCCTAGGCGGGCACCCCGTCGAATCGAACAGCTGATAAGTGTGCCCGTTTGTATGGGCTCGCCACTCGGGGTAGCACTGCGCATACCGGCGGAGACTTACGAAACAGCTGCTCTACCGCTGAGC
>CAZDXK010000175.1:0-4433 GCA_964509215.1 uncultured Actinomycetes bacterium
GGCACGATCATCTACGCCGGCGTCGACTACGCCGACATCCTCGCGCAGGCGCAGGCAGAGTGCGACGTTCTGCTCTGGGACGGCGGGAACAACGATCTTCCGTTCTACCGGCCGACCGTGAGCGTCGTCGTCGCGGACCCGTTGCGGGCGGGGCACGAGACGACGTACTACCCCGGGGAGACGAACATCCGCATGGCCGACGCGATCGTCATCAACAAGGTGGACTCCGCCACCGCCGGGCAGCTCGCGGAGCTCGACGCCACGATCCGCTCGATCAACCCGGACGCGACCGTCGTGAGGGCGAACAGCCGCGTCACCCTCGACGAGCCGGACGCGATCTCCGGCAAGCGCGTCCTGGTGATCGAGGACGGCCCCACGCTGACGCACGGCGAGATGAAGTACGGCGCCGGCGTCGTGGCGGCCCGTCAGCACGGAGCAGCCGAGATCGTCGACCCGCGTCCGTGGGCGGTCGGAACCATCGACGAGACGTTCCGCAAGTACGACGTGGGGCCGGTCCTGCCGGCCATGGGGTACTCGGAAGGGCAGCTCGCCGAGATGGAGAAGATCATCGACGCCGCGGACGTGGACATCGTCGTGATCGGTACGCCGATCGACCTCCGTCGCGTCATCACGATCTCGAAGCCGGCAGTGCGTGTCCGCTACGACCTGGAGGTCCTCCCGGATTCGCCGACGCTCACCGACGTCTTGGCGCCGGTGCTCGAGGGCTGACCGGCCACCGACGCGGCGAAGGGGATCGAGGTGGAGCGGGTCGTCATCGCACTCGGTGGCAACGCCTTGCTCCGTCGCGGAGCCGAGGACACGTTCGAGGAGATGTACCGGGCTTCGTGCACCGCCGCGGAGCGTGTCGCCGACATCGCCGCCGCGGGTTGGGAGGTGGTCGTCACCCACGGGAACGGCCCCCAGGTCGGCCGGATCCTGCTGCAGCAAGAGGCCGCGAAGGACGTCGTCCACCCGATGCCGCTCGACGTGTGCGGTGCCGAGAGCCAGGGGCAGATCGGGTACCTGCTCCAGGTGACGATCGGCGACGTCTTCTTCGAACGCGGCATGGAGCGTCCGGTCGCCACGATCCTAACGCTCACGCGCGTACGCCCCCAGGATCCCGCGTTCCGCAACCCCACGAAGTTCGTCGGCCAGTTCTACGAGGAGGACGAGGCCAAGCGGCTCGAGCGGGAACGAAGCTACGTGATGAAGCCGGATCCGCACGGCGGCTGGCGTCGCGTCGTCCCGTCACCGAAGCCCTACTCGATCGTCGAGACGCCGGTGATCGAGCGCCTGGTGGGCGGGGGGGTGATCGTGATCGCGAGCGGCGGCGGTGGGATCCCGGTGATCGAGAAGGGTCCTCGCCTGATCGGCAAGGAGGGCGTCGTAGACAAGGACCTGGCGGCCGCGATCCTCGCACACGAGGTCTCGGCGTCGGTGCTCTTGATCCTCACGGACGTGAAGCATGTGCAGCGTGGATTCGGCTCGCTCTACCCCGAGGACATCGACCGGATGGCCGTCTCCGAGGCGAAGGCGATGCTCAAGAAGGGTGAGTTCGGGACCGGCTCGATGGGCCCCAAGGTGCAGGCGGCCGTCAACTTCGTGGAGGCCGGCGGGGCCCGCGCGATCATCGCCGATCTGGACGACGCCACTGCGGCGCTCGAGGGTGCGGCCGGCACCGAGGTCGTCGCGGACTGACTCGTGCGGGCCGTGACGTACAACGTCCGCGGGTTCCGGGACGGCCGCTCGCGTGTTTCCGCGGTCGTACACGAGCTGGCGCCTGACGTGTTGCTGCTGCAAGAGACCGGTTCACGCGGGGACCTCCGCCGGTTCGCCGACGCCGTCGGCATGCGCGTGGCGCGCGACCCCTGGTCGCCGCTCCGGCGCCGGGTGAAGAACGCGGTGCTCCTGGCGGAGCCCTGGCGCTTCAGCTCGTTCGAGATGGTCCGCTTCCCGAGTGCCCGGCGTTGGTACCCGCGCGGAGCGCTCGTCGCCCGCGCGACGGCCGGCGCCGACGCGATCTGGGCCGTCTCGGTCCACTTCGGGCTCGGGGGTGCGGAGCGCGCCGCTCAGGCCGCATCGTTGACGGACCTGGTGGCGACGCTCGACGCCGGGCTGGTGATTGTTGGCGGGGATCTCAACGCGACGCCCGACATGCGCCCGACCGCGCGGATCGGTGCCGCACTTCGCGATGCCTGGTCCCACGTGGGGCACGGGGACGGTCTGACGTTCCCGGCGTTCGCGCCATCCGCGCGGATCGACTACGTGTTCGTCGGGGACGCCGGCACCATCGTCCGCGCGGCTGTGGGAGCGGAGGGCGCATCCGAGGCTTCGGACCATCTGCCGCTCGCCGTCGATCTCACCCTCGCGAGCGGGTGAATCAGTAGCGGGTGCGGGAGCGCCGGCTCGGGTTCCGGAAGAGCTGCACCGAGATGTACAGGGCGAACCCCCCGACGGCGAGCACGAGGAACGTCAGCATGCTCGCGAAGAACCACTCGAGGAAGCCCCACGGGGCCGCATGATCCACCAGCAAGCGGATCGCGAACACAGGTGCATCCTATCGGACGGTCGCTTCGAGGCCCGTTCCCGGCCGATGTAGCCCGTTCAAGCTGAGAGGCCTCCTACCCGATGGGTTGGGAAGGCGAAGCTATGCTGTCTACGATGGAGAAACCGATGGACGACACCGAACAGGCCCGCCGGGACGAGGCGGAAGAGGCGGCGAAGAAGGCAGCGGCCGTCGAAGCCTATGAGTCCGAGTGGTACGAGGTGCTGAAGCGCCGAGCCGCGGAGCTCGAGGAAAGCGGCGAGGTCGAACAGGACGACGAGGGCTGAGCTCGCCCGCGACCTGGATCGTTCCCTGAGATGCGCATCGGCGTCCTGACCGGTGGCGGTGACTGCCCGGGACTGAACGCCGCTATCCGCGCGGTGGTTCGCACCGGTGTCGATCGGGGCATCACCGTCCTTGGTTTCCGTGACGGTTGGCGCGGCGTGATGGAGGGCGAGGCCTCCCCGCTCTCCGCCGAAGACGTGCGGGGGATCCTCCCGCGAGGCGGCACGATCCTCGGGACGTCGGGAACACAACCGTCGAGGATCGAGGGTGGGCCGGAGCTCGTCCGAGGAACGATCGCCGCGCACGGTCTCGACGGGTTCGTGGTGATCGGCGGCGAGGGCACGATGGGGACGACGGCCGCCATGCCCGACGTGCCGGTGGTCGGCATCCCCAAGACGATCGACAACGACATCGGGGGCACGGACGCCAGCATCGGATTCTGGAGCGCCGCGCAGATCGCCACCGATTCGATCGATCGTCTCTACAGCACCGCGGAGAGTCACAACCGGGTGATGGTCTGCGAGGTCATGGGGCGGAGCGCTGGCTGGATCGGCATCACCGCCGGACTCGCCGGCGCGGCGGACGTGATCTTGATCCCGGAGCATCCGTTCGACATCGAGCTCGTGTGCGAGCGGATCCGCGAGGTGCACTCCCATCGCCGGTCGTTCTCGATCGTGGTCGTCAGCGAAGGAGCGATCCCCGGCCCGGGCACGATGAACGTTCCGCGGTATGAGCTGGACGAGAACGGTTGGCCGCGGCTCGGCGGCATCGGGCAGCTCGTGGCCGCTGAGATCCAGGGACGGGTGCGGACCGAGACCCGCGTGACGACGCTCGGGCACGTCCAACGTGGGGGGTCGCCGGTCGCGTTCGACCGCGTGCTGGCGACGCGGCTGGGCATCGCCGCGGTCGACGAGGCGATCGCCGGCCGTTGGGGGAACCTCGTCGGGATCCGCGGCCAGGCCGTCGTGACGACTCCCCTCGCCGAGGTCGGCGCGGGGGCCAGCCTGGTTCCGCCGGAACGGTTCCGGATCCCCGAGATCCTCTGTTCCTGACGCTCCGTGCCTCGGACCGCCTCGTAGTAGTTTGGCGCGATGAAGGTCGGCATCCTCACCGGAGGGGGCGACGTCCCCGGGTTGAACGCCTCGATCAAGGCCGCGGTGATGCGGATGGCATCTGAGGGGCATCAGGTCACTGGCATCCGGCGTGGCTGGGCGGGGCTGCTGGAGATCGACCCCGACGATCCGTCCACGCTCGCCGAGCACGTCATGCCGCTCGATCCCGGCGTGGTGCGGACGATCGACCGGACCGGGGGAACGTTCCTGCACACGTCCCGGACGAACCCCGCGAAGGTTCGCCCGACGGAGGAGCCGGCGTTCCTGGCTGC
Source organism: uncultured Actinomycetes bacterium (assembly GCA_964509215.1). Taxonomy (GTDB): domain Bacteria; phylum Actinomycetota; class UBA4738; order UBA4738; family HRBIN12; genus JBBQVZ01. The sequence continues at coordinate 4,215 of CAZDXK010000175.1, forward strand.
GGGTCGTGAGAATGACGGGACCCGCGACCACACGGCGCACGTCCTGCGCGTGCTCGACCACCTGGGCTTGGACGCGCTGATCCCGATCGGCGGGGACGACACGTTGTCGTTCGCGCTTCGCCTGACGGACGAGGGCGTGCCGGTCGTGGCCATCCCGAAAACCATGGACAACGACGTCCACGGGACCGACTACTGCATCGGGTTCTCCACCGCGATCAC
>CAZDXK010000176.1:0-4432 GCA_964509215.1 uncultured Actinomycetes bacterium
GCCTCCGTCACCTCCTCGAGCGTGGAGCGGAACGCTTCGACCAGATCGTGCGGCAGCTTGCTCACGAAGCCGACGGTGTCCGACAGCGTCGCGCGACGGCCGCCCGGGAGCTCGAGCTTGCGGGTGGTGGGGTCGAGCGTGGCGAACAGCTGATCGGCCACCAACGCGTGCGCGCCGGTGAGGCGATTGAGCACGGTGGACTTACCGGCGTTCGTGTAGCCGGCGATCGCGATCTGCGTCACCTGGTTGTTCCGTCGACGGGCGCGCTTGACGTCGCGGGTGCGACCCATGTCGCGGATGTCGCGTCGCAGCTTGGAGATCCGCCGGCGGATGTGCTGACGGTCGACCTCCATCTTGGTCTCGCCGGGCCCGCGCGTCCCGATGCCGCCGCCGAGTCGCGACATCGCCTCGCCCCAGCCCCGCAGACGCGGCAACAGGTAGTTCAGCTGCGCGAGCTCCACCTGCACCTTGCCTTCCCGCGATCGGGCGTGCAGCGCGAAGATATCGAGGATCAGCGCCGTCCGGTCGATCACCTTGACGCCCAGGCGTTCCTCGAGCGACCGAAGCTGCCCTGGAGTGAGCTCCTGATCGAGGATCACCGCGTCGGCGCGGTTCGCATGGATGACGTCGTGCAGCTCGCCCAACTTGCCCTTCCCCACGTACGTGCTGGGATCGGGTTCGGCGCGGCTCTGCACGATCCTCGCCACCGGGTCCGCCCCGGCGGAGTCGGCCAGCGCAGCGAGCTCGTCCAGATCTTCCTCCGCCAGCCCGCGACCGACCCCCACCAACACGGCACGCTCGCGCACCCCTGGGCGCCACGTCGCCGAGAGCGGCGACTCCAGCACCTCGCGTTCCTCCGTGCGACTCGGCTTCGCGTCGCCGGCGGCCATCATGCCTCCGCCTGGGGCAGCCCGAACTCGCGGAGGACCTCGTTCAGCACGAGCTTCGACTCGGTGCCCGCGTCGCGGTAACCGATGATCAGGCCGCACGGCAGGCCGTATGTGCCCGCAGGGAACTCCTTCGTCCGGGTGCCCGGGATCACGACGGCCCGCGGCGGCACGAGTCCGCGATGTTCGACTGGCTCCGGGCCCGTGACGTCGATCACCGGAACGCTGCCCGTCAGGACGACGCCGGGGGCGATGACGGCCTCACGTCCGATCCGGATGCCTTCGACGAGCACCGCGCGCGAGCCGATGAACGCGCCGTCTTCCACGACGACCGGCGACGCCTGTACCGGCTCCAGCACGCCGCCGATCCCGACGCCGCCCGACAGGTGGACACCCGCGCCGATCTGCGCGCAGGAGCCGACCGTCGCCCATGTGTCCACCATCGTACCCGGTCCCACCCACGCGCCGATGTTCACGTAGCTCGGCATCAGGATCACGCCGGGAGACAGGTACGCGCCGTACCTCACGGTCGCCGGCGGGACGACCCTGACCCCCGCGTCCACGAACCCGTGCTTCAGTGGGATCTTGTCGTGGTACTCGAACGGACCGGACTGGACCGTCTCCATCCCTCGGATCCGGAAATAGAGCAGGACGGCCTTCTTCGCCCAGCCATTCACGACCCAGCCCGCGTCCGTCGGCTCGGCGACGCGCACCTCGCCGCGGTCCAGCAGCCCGATGGCGTCCTCGACCGCGGTGTCGTCCACCTGCCACTCCTCGGCGACGAAGCTCGCCTCGATCCGAGCGGCCAGGTCGGCGTACCGGTCGACGCTCACGCGTGCACTTCCCGATCGGACAGGGCGCCGGCGAGGACGTCCACCGCGCGCCGGCAGTCCTCGAGCGTTGGCACCATCGCCATCCGCACATACCCCTCTCCCTCGGGCCCGAAGAACGATCCGGGCGCCACGACGATGCCGAGGTCGAGCAGCTCCAGGGCCCACGGGAGGGACGGACGGCCGCCCGGGACCGCCACCCACAGGTACATGCCCGCCACGCTTCCGGCGACCTCCACTCCCTTCGCCCGGAAGAGCTCCAGGAAGATGGCCCGCTTGCTCGCGTATCGTGCGCGTTGCTCGCTGACGTGCTGCTCGTCGTTCCACGCGGCGACGGAGGCTCGCTGAACGAACTCCTGTGGCGTGACTCCCGTCGAGGGACGGAGCGCCTTCATAGCCGCGATCAGCCGCCGGTCGCCCGCTACGAACCCGGAGCGGTATCCCGTCATGTTCGAGCGCTTGCTGAGGGTGTTCAGCACGACGACGTTCGTGAGGTCCTCGAGCTCCAGGGCCGACGCGGGAGGCCCGGCGTCGAACCACACCTCGCTGTACGCCTCGTCGAGCGCCAAGAGGAGATCGTGGCGGCGTGCGAGCCCGGCGGCGTGCTCCAGATACGCGAGGGGCGCGACGGCGCCGGTCGGGTTGTTGGGATAGTTCAGCCACAGGATCGCCGTGCGGTCCCACGTGGCGGTGCCGACGCCATCGAGGTCGGGCAGGAAGTCGGGCGCGGAGAGCGGCAGCCGCACCACTTCGCCTCCGGCGAACCGCGCGCCGCGCTCGGGGATGGTGTAGCCGGGTGCCGTTACCACGACGAGATCCCGTCTGGATGCCGGATCGAGCAGCGCCTGCGCGAGCGAGAAGATCGGCTCCTTGCTGCCGAGCGTGGGGAGCACGTCCGTAGCCGGGTCAAGAGCCACGCCGAACCGCCGCCCGGCCCACCCGACGATCGCCTCACGCAGCTCCGGGAGGCCCGCCGCACGCGGATAGGAGGACGTGGAGAGGACCCCCTCCCGCAGGGCCTCTCGGATGAACTCGGGCGTCTCGTCGCGCGGGTCGCCGACGCCGAAGTCGATCAGCTCGCGCCCGGCATCGAGCGCCTGCTGCCTGCGCCGGTCGAGCTCCTCGAACGGATACGGCTCGACGTCGCGGATGCCCGGCGACAGATGCATCAGCTTCCCTCCCCCGCCACGAGGAATCCCCGCAGCAGCTCGAACGAACGAACGAGCGCGGATGTGTCGATGCGCTCGTCGTCCCGATGAGCGTACTGCGGGTCGCCCGGCCCGAGATTGACCGCGTCCACGCCGACCGTCGCGAACTCCGCCACGGAGGTCCACGCCTGTTTGGGCCCGACATCCAGATCGCCTGCGGCACGAAGCCTCTCGACCAACGGGTTGCGGACGGCAACCCGGCCGGGCGGAGCGTTGGCGATCACCGTGAGCTCGGTGTCCCCGAACGAGGTCAGCTCGCGCAGGCGCTCCTCAGCCTCGGCGGGAGACCGAGTGGGCGCGTAGCGGAAGTTCACGCCGGCCTCCACCCGATCGGGCACGACGTTGCCGGCGATCCCTCCCTCGATCGACGTGACGCTCACCACCTCGCGGAAGACCAACCCGTCGACCTCGACATCCCTCGGAGGAAGGTCCGCGATGGGCGCGAGCGCCCCGATCGCGGTATGGATCGCGTTGCGTCCGAGCCAGGGACGCGCCGTGTGCGCCGCCGTGCCGCGCACCGAGATCCGCGCGTTGAGGTTCCCGAGGCAGCCGACCTCGATCGCGTTCGCGGTGGGCTCCATCACGATCGCCAGGTCGATCGATCGGGTGACGGGGCATCGATCGAAGAACGGGAGGAGCGCGCTCCGGGTGATCGGCAGCTCCTCCCGGCCGAAGAAGAGCAGCCCGACGTCGAGGTCGGTGGCGCCCGGATGCTCGCAGAGCCACGCCGCAGCCTCGAGCATCACCGACAACGCCCCCTTCATGTCGGAGGCACCGCGGCCGACGATCGAATCGCCCTCCCGCGTGCCGGGGAAGTTCCCGTTGGGCGGGACCGTGTCGACGTGACCGGCGAGGACCACGAACGGCACGTCCTCCCGACGCGCGGACGGGACCGCGAACAAGACGGCGTCGTCCTGGTCGACCACGCTGAAGCACTCCGGGATCGCGGCACCGATCGAACCCAGGATCGCCGCCTCTTCGCCGCTCACCGACGCGATGTTCACGAGCTCGAGCGTCCGCACTGCGAGCCGCTCATCCAGCCCAGGGGCGACGCGGCTCGGCGACACGGTCACGCGCGGACGCGGCCCGGCAGGCGATCCAGGTCGACCACGCCCTCGAAGACCCGCTCGGCCTCTCCCGTCAGGAGCACCTCGCCGCTCTCGAGCCGCTCGACCTCGAGCGCCCCTCCGGGGAACCGCACGACCACTCGCTTCGGAGCGATGCCCGCCTCGTTCGCCGCCACGGCGACCGCGCAAGCTCCACTTCCACACGCCTTCGTCTCGCCGGAACCACGCTCCCACACGCGGGTCTTGATCCCGTCGGGGAGCACCTGTGCGAACTCTACGTTCGTTCCTTCGGGGAACAGCTCATGGCGCTCGAGGGCCGGACCGATGTGCCCGACGTGGAACCGGTCCGGATCGTCATCCACGAGGAGCACGAGATGGGGGTTCCCCATGGACACCGCGCTCGCCTTCAACGTCATGCCGCCTCCCACGTCGAACGGCTC
>CAZDXK010000177.1:0-4431 GCA_964509215.1 uncultured Actinomycetes bacterium
CGACCGGTACGTGTTCCCCGACGGGGAGCTCCACGAGGTGGGCAAGGTCGTGAGCGCCGTTCAAGACGCCGGGTTCGAGGTGCGCGACCTCGAGAACCTCCGCGAGCACTACGCGCTCACCCTCCGGAGGTGGGTCGCGAACCTCGAGGCGCACTCCGACCAAGCCGTGGCCCTCGTCGGAGAGGGTCGCTACCGCGTGTGGCGCCTGTACATGGCCGGGTGTGCGCGGAACTTCGAGGGTGGCCAGATCCAGGTACACGAGGTCCTCGCCGTGCGGACTGACGGGGGCTCTTCCGGCCTTCCGCTGCGCCGGAGCCACGCTCTCCTTGCCGAGAGCGAGCGGAACTCAGCCTGAGCCTTCCGCTGGGAGGAGATCGAGGAGGCGCTGAACCCGTCCCACCTCGGCTGCTGCCTCGGACGCGGTCCGTATCACCACCCACCCCTCACGGATCCTTCGAACTCCCTTCACAGCGTCCTCACTTCCTCCTCCTACGGTGCGTCTAGATACCCCTTTGGGGGTATGAGCAGAGAACGGAGGGAAGCATGGACGCCGCCACCGAGTCCGTCGATCTGGACGCCGCCACCGAGTCCGTCGATCTGGACGAGAGCGCCAGGCTATCGGAGTACCGGACCCTGATGCGCAAGTTCTGGGTGTCGGCCGCGATCTCGGTCCCGGTGATCCTGTTCAGCTACCCGTGGCTCTTCCCCGGGCTGCGGGATGCCTCCTGGTTGGCCAGAGGCTCGGACGGGCTTCTGTGGGTCTGGCGGGCACTAGGTCTGCTGACGCTCCCCGTCTTGATCTGGGGGGGGAGCCAGTTCTACACGGGGCTGTGGGCGGCCGCGAGATCCCGATCCGCCAACATGCACACCCTCATCGGTGTCGGGATCGCAGCCGCGTGGCTCTATTCCACCGTCGCCGTCACCTGGCCGGGGATCTTCCCGAAAGCCGATCTCGCTGAGGTCTACTACGACGTGACCGCGGTCGTCACGGCGCTCGTCGTGTTGGGTCTCGCGTTGGAGGTGAAGGCCAAGGGGAGGACGAGCGAAGCGCTGAAGAAGCTGATCGGGCTGCAGGCGAAGACGGCCAGGATCGTGCGGAACGGCGACGAGCTCGACGTTCCCATCGAGGAGGTCGTCGTGGGCGACATCGTCGTGGTGCGCCCGGGCGGGAAGGTGCCGGTCGACGGTGTCATCGTCGACGGGGCCTCCGCCGTGGACGAGTCGATGGTGACCGGCGAGTCGATCCCGGTCGAGAAGGTCGCGGGCGACGAGGTCATCGGGGCAACCATGAATAAGACCGGGTCGTTCCGGTTCCGGGCCACACGGGTCGGGGAGGACACGGCCCTCGCCAACATCGTCCGGTTGGTCCAGGACGCCCAGGGTTCCAAGGCCCCTATCCAGCGGACCGTCGATCGCGTATCCGGCTACTTCGTCCCATCCGTGATGATCCTCGGGATCCTGGCGTTCCTGGCCTGGTACAACCTCGGTCCCGTCCCGGTGGCCCCCTATGCCGTGATCGCGTTCGTCACGGTCCTGATCATCGCGTGTCCCTGCGCGCTCGGATTGGCCACACCGACCTCGCTCACGGTCGGGATCGGTAAGGCTGCACAGAACGGCATCTTGATCCGCTCAGGCGACGCGCTCCAAACGGCAGAGCGGCTGGACGTGATCGTGCTCGACAAGACGGGCACCATCACGGTCGGCAAGCCATCGCTCACCGACGTGGTGCCGAACGACTTCGGCGAAGAGGAGGTGCTCCGGCTGGCCGCCGCCACAGAGCGCGCGTCGGAGCATCCCCTCGCCGAGGCGATCCTGCAGGGCGCCCGGGATCGGGGCATCGAGCTCCCGGAGCCCGAGGACTTCCGCGCCATCCCCGGTCAGGGCGTCGAGGCAACGGTCGTCGGACGGCACGTCCTCCTCGGGAATCTGACGCTGATGCGCGAGCAGGGCATCAAGGTCGCAGGGCTGCGGGAGCGGGCTGAGGCGCTGGCCGCCGACGGCAAGACCCCGATGTACCTTGCGGTGGACGGTCGCGCGGCCGGCCTCGTGGCGTGCGCCGACACCGTGAGGGAGGACTCTCGCCGAGCGATCTCTGGACTGAGGGACCTCGGTATCGAGGTTGCCATGATCACCGGCGACAACCGCCGCACGGCCGAGGCGATCGCCCGGGAGGTCGGCATCGACCAAGTCATGGCGGAGGTGCTGCCCCAGGACAAGTCGCACGAGGTCCGCAAGCTGCAGCTCGAAGGCAGGACCGTCGGGATGGTCGGCGACGGGATCAACGACGCCCCGGCGCTCGCCCAAGCCGATGTGGGGATCGCCATCGGCACGGGCACGGACGTGGCGATGGAGGCCTCGGACGTCACGCTGATCTCCGGCAGTCTGCGGGGTGTGGTTACCGCGATCGAGGTCTCCAGGGCCACGATGCGCAACGTCCGCCAGAACCTGTTCGGGGCGTTCGTCTACAACTCGGCCGGGTTACCGATCGCGGCAGGGCTGCTGTACCCGTTCTTCGGGATCCTGCTCTCGCCGTTGCTCGCCGCAGCGGCCATGGCCTTCTCTTCTGTCACCGTCGTTACGAATGCGAACCGACTACGGGGGTTCCGCCCCCAGGAGGTGTGAAGGATGCTCGACAACGCGATCGTCACCGCCATCGGGCTCGCCCTGATCGGCGCCATCGTGTGGTTCTTCTGGGGACGTCGGGTCGATGGATACCGAGCGGTCATCGCATCGTCCGGCTACCAGGAGGCGACGGTGCTGGTGAAGGGCGGGTACTCACCCGACACGATCATCGTGCGCGCGGGGAAGCCCGTCCGCCTGACGTTCTTACGGGAGGAGTCCTCGAGCTGCTCCGAGATGGTCGTGCTCGGTGACTTCGACAAGAGCGCGAAGCTCCCCGAGGGAGAGCTCGTTCCCGTGGAGTTCCTGCCGAAGGAGCCCGGCGCATACGAGTTCACCTGTCAGATGGGGATGCTCCGCGGCCGACTGCTGGTGGAGCCCGTGTGAGGAGGTGTCTGCCTTGGACAATCGAGACGTGCTCGACCGCTTCGCCCGGACCCACCTTTCGACCAAGGCGGAACTGGGGGTGTACCTGACGCTCGACCATCACCGCCCCGGGTTCCTCTCGGCGAACGAGATCGCAACCATCACGGCGATACCGCAAGACGAGATCGAGCCGGTGCTGCGATCTTTCGCGGCGGCCGGGATCCTGCACGAGGTGTGGCTCGACGACTCGCCCGTCTACCGGAGGCGCGCCGAGATCAACTACCTTGCAGAAGATCCAGATGTGCTGTCTTCGGAGGTCGATCCCGTGTGCGGGATGCTCCCTGCCGCGGACGCGTCTTACATCGAGCGCGGCGCGGACGGCTCGGAGCGTCGATTCTGCTCCGCCAGGTGCCGAGCTGCCTTCATCGCCTTCCCCGGCCTCTTCGGTCCGGCGGTCCCGATCGACGACAGAGGTGGTGGGAGGTGAGTCGTTCGGTTCCGCTCTCGCGGAGGAACTTGCTATCCGACGGTCGCCGGGTCGCCGTGAGCCTGCTCGGCGTCGGGCTGGCAGTGGCGCTCATGCTGCTGATCCAGGGCCTGTGGACCGGGACGCTTTCGCGGGTCACCTCGTACGAGGACGGCGCCGGTGTCCAGCTGTTCGTCGCCGAGCGGGGAACGCGGAGCTTCCTCTCCGACGTGTCCGCGATCCCCGCGACGGCCGTCGGCGAGGTTCGCGCCGCGCCCGGCGTCGACACGGCGGACCCGATCGCCGTGCGCCCACTGATCCTCGACCTGCGCGGCACGAAGGTGCCGGTCACGATGATCGGCGCCCGCATCGGAGGGCTCGGGGGCCCCCGGGCTCTCGAAGCCGGCCGGGCGGTGAACGCCGACGACGAGGTCGTGCTCGACGGGGGCCTCGCCGCGGACCACGGCTACGGGGTGGGCGACCGCTTCGACCTTCTCGGCATCCCGCTCCAGATCGTCGGCCTCACGCCGGACTCACGTGCGATCGGGAACGGCGGGTACCTGTTCGTTTCTGGAGCGACCGCAGGAAGCCTGATCGGGACGCCGAACGCCACGAGCTTCGTCCTCGTGAAAACGTCCGACCCCACCGCAGTGGCCGCGGAGCTTCGGGCTCGAACCGAGCTGGAGGTCCTCACCTCGGAAGAGGTCGCGCGCGGAGATCGCGAGCTCTACGACGACACGCTTGGGTCGGTCGTGCGCGTCATGCTCGCGATCGCCTTCGTCGCCGGCGCGCTCATCGTGGCGCTTTCTGTGTATTCCTCGGTCGTCGACCGGATCCGCGAGTACGGCATCGTCAAGGCACCCGGAGCCGGCCGTCGGCGGCTGTTCGGGATCGTCCTCGCGCAGACCGCGACGCTCGCGATCGCCGGCGGGGTTGTCGGTCTCGGTCTGTTCTTGACGCTGAAGGCCGGGATCGACGCT
>CAZDXK010000178.1:0-4414 GCA_964509215.1 uncultured Actinomycetes bacterium
CGTCCGGGTCGGACGCGCCGTTCGGCGGGTTCGCCGGCCCCTCACTCCCCCGCACCCGGGAGAGAGCGGCCGGCGAAGGCCGCTCATACAGATGGATAGCGACTAACTACCTCCGACAGCCGTGCCAACCTGGCTGAACTTGCTAGCCGCGTTGTTCCCGATCAGGGTGACCGCGGCGATGATGACCGCCGCGATGAGCGCAACCATCAGCGCGTACTCGACCGCGGTGGCGCCACCCTCTTCGCGTGCGCGAAGCTTGAGGTCGCCCCACCAGGTCGAAACGCCGGTGTAGAGAGCTAGGAACATGTACACACACCTCCTCTCCGAAGGTTTCGGGCGAGAACCCGGACGGCTTGAGCCGCCATGACCAACGGTAGAAGGAGGCCTCCGACCTGGGAATTCCGCGTTTCCCGGAGGGTAGGTACGCACTTCTACGTATCGGTCTACGTACCGAGGCCCCGCGGATCGTCGGTGTGTGGAGACTCTTTCGCCCCGGCATCTGCTCAGGCGGGGTCGCTCTTGGGCCGAAGCAGTAGACGTGGGTGCGGTGAGGGTGGCACGCGCGGTAGCCGAGCCGGAGGCTCGATCGGCCGCAGCGCGCGACGTGCGGATGGCGCACGTCTGGATCGTGATCGTTGCCGCCACGCCGCTGATCGCCGCGTTCATGAGCCGGATGCCGGCGGCCGATCTGGCGTACCAGATCCGCGCCGGGGACATCATGATGCGAACGCACTCCCTGCTCCGAACCGACGTCTTCACGTTCACCGTGCCGGGCACACAGTGGTTCAACCAGCAGTGGGGTGCGCAGCTGCTGCTGGGGGCGACGCATCGGCTCGGCGGCTGGAACGCCATCGCGCTGCTGAACGCGGCGCTCGCGTCGATCGCGTTCGTGTTCGTGTTCCTCGCCTGCCGTAGAAGGGGCGCGTCCACACGGACGGCGGCGCTCCTCAGCGTTGCCGGCTTCTGGGTGGCCCGGCAGAACCTGGCGATGCGGCCTCAGCTGATCGGCGTGGTGCTCTTCTCGGTAACGCTCTGGATCCTGGCCGGGCGGCGAACGAACCCGCGGGCTCTGTGGGCCGTCCCGGTGCTCATGCTCGTCTGGGTGAACGTGCACGGGAGCTTCGTGCTGGTGCCGCTGCTGTTGGGACTGGCGTGGCTCGAGGATCGGAAGGATCGGCCGGGGACCGCTCGCACCGCCCTCGCCGTCGGCGCCGTCAGCCTCCTCGCGACGTTGGCCAACCCGTTCGGCCCAGACGTCTGGAACTACGCCGCCGGGATCGGCACCAACCCGACGATCGCTCGCACGGTGACCGAGTGGGCACCGCCCACGATCCGTGAGTACAGCGGGATCGTCTTCTTCGCGTCGGCGCTGATCGCCGCGGGCTACCTCGTGCGGCGTAAGGAGCCCGTCGCATGGCCCCAGCTGCTTTGGCTCGCAAGCTTCTTCGTGCTCGCGCTGCCGGCGTTGCGAGGCGTCGTGTGGTGGGGGTTGGTGTTCCCGTTCGTCATCGCGGGCCTCGGGGCACGGAAGGCCGACGCCGACGAGGAGCGCGGTTCGCCGTTCTTGAACACGCTCCTGATGACGACGATCGTCGCCGCGGCGATCGTCATGATGCCGCTCTGGCGCGGGCTCTCTCCCGCCGGGGCTCCCATGTTCCTCGGCGAGGCACCGGTGGCTCTGGTGGATGCCACAGAGGCCAGTGTGCCTCCCGGTTCACGCCTCTTCGTATCGCAGACGTTCGCATCCTGGTTCGAGCTCGAGCTGCCGTCGATGCCGGTTTTCGTTGACTCGCGGATCGAGCTTTTCCCGACATCGATCTGGAACGAGTACGTCGACATCGGTGGCGCGCGCGAGGGATGGCAGGCGACGCTCGACCGATGGAACGTGGATGCGGTGGTGATCAACCCGGAACAAGACGGCGCGCTGGTCTCGCACATCGAGGACGATCCGGCGTGGCGGTTGGCGTTCGAGGACGAGAGCGGATATCTGTTCGTGCGGTCGTAGTCGGGCTACTCGGACGCGCCGACGCTGACTAGGCCCGACTGCGACGCCATGCGGATCGCTGCCAGCCGGCTCCCCACGCCGAGCTTGCCGTAGATCCGCGCCAGGTGTGTCGTGACCGTTCGCTCACGGACGCCGAGACGGGTCGCGATCTGACGGGCGGTGAGCCCCTCCGAGGCGACCACGAGCACCTCGCGTTCGCGATCGGTGAGCTTCACCTCCACCTCGCGCCGGCGTTCGATGCCTTCCACGATCTGTCCCACCGAGGACGAGGACGGGATCGCGAGCACCATCTCGCGGTCGGCCGCATGTCGGAGCGCCTGGAGGAAGTCCACCGGGTCGATGTTCTTGTCAACGAAGCCGTCCGCTCCCACGAAGAGCGCCCGGCTGATCGAGCTGGGATCCGCGTTCGCCCCGAACCCGAGGATGGCATGCGTGGGATAGCGCTCCCGGAGCGTCCGGATCAACCAGTACGCGTCGTGCTCGCCGGCGAGGCCGAGGCCCACCAGGACCACCACGCGGGTCCGGCGAACGCGCGAGATCGCCTCGACGCCCTCGTCCGCGCTGCCCGACTCGGCGAGCACCTCCATGTCCGGCCGGTCGTCGATCAGCAGCCTGGTACCCGCTCGTACGACCGGGAGCGGGTCGACCAGGATCACACCCAGCCGGCGTGGTGAGGCCGACCTGGCTGAGGGCCCGGCGACGGGACGAGTGCTCATTCCTCACCTATCGGCCGTTCGCGGCGAAAGACTGAGTGGGCGAGCGGCCAGGATCAGTGAAGCTCGATAAGACCCAGAGATACCGCGCGCGACACCGCCTGGACGCGCGTCCGGGCATCGAGCTTGCGGTAGATCTTGGCCATGTGGGTCTCGACCGTCCTGGGCGAGATGCCCAAGCGGTTCGCCATCTGCCGCATGGTCAGACCCCGGCTGAGCAACAGCAGGACCTCGTGCTCGCGCGGCGTGAGCGACGCGCGGACCTCGCTGCCCTCGCGGGCCATCCGGGCGAACGCCCCCAGCTCCCTGACGGCGATCCTCTGAACCTCGGGCGAGATCACCCGCTCCCCGTCCAGAACCCGGCGGATCTGCCGGCCCACCGTGGGCAGGGCAGAGGACTTCACCAGGTATCCCTCGACACCCAGCCGCAACGCCTCCATCACGGAGGCCCCATCCGTCCGATCCGTCAGCACGACGACGATGTCCACCAACTGTCGATCGTTCAATCCGCGGATCGCCTCGAGTCCGTCGGGCAATGCGATATCGATGACGGCGACGTCGGGGCGAAGCTCCTGACAGGCGGCGAGCATGGCGGACCCGGTGTCCGCCTCCCCCACGACCTCCAGGCCGGGCGCCGAATCGCAGGACATGCGGACCGCGCGACGGACGACGGGGTGCGCGTCGGCAACGACCAGCCTCGCCGCGCCCGCGACCCCTTCGACGATCATCCTCGGAAGGCTACTCCGGGCGGATCACGCGCTGCGGGTGACCGACCCCAGCCCGAAGCGCCACGCCAGCGTGACCGCCTCGACCTTCGAGTGCACACCCAGCTTGGCGAGGATGTTCTTGACGTGGCTCTGGACGGTCATCGGACGGATCCCGAGCAACCGGGAGATCTCCGCCGTCGATGCCCCGTCGGCCAGCGCTCGGAGGATCTCGAGCTCGCGGGTCGTCAGGAAATCGAGCTTGCAGACCGCCGGCGCCTCGCGGCCGTCACGCAGCCGATCGACCAGGATCGAGAGGTGGATCGCGGGAAGGATCAGCTCGCCGGCGAGCGCTCGACGGAACACCGAGACGAGACTCTCCCCGTTGGGCTCGGGAGTCACGACCCCGCAGGCTCCGGCGGCGAGCGCCCCGGCGGCCAGGTCGGGCCCCCGCTCGACGGTCACGCCGATCACCCGGGTCCGGTCGGCCACCTCGCGGATCCGGCGGACGATCTCGATCCCGTCCTCATCGGGGCGATCGAGATCCACCAGGACGAGGTTGATGGGCTCCAGCTCCAGGGCGGCGAGCGCGGCGGCCGCGTCGGCCACAGGGCCGAGCACGCTGATACCAACGCCCGGCAAGCCGCAGATCAGCCCGTGTGCGAGTCCCGGGCCCCCATCGACGACGAGTACGCGGATGTCTTCGACCATCACTCTCCCCGCTCATGCATCGGCACGCAAGCGCAGGCTCCTGAAGAGCCAACAGCGATGTCCTGAACGGCGCCGCGCGAGACACTGGCGGCATGACGACGGGACGCGCGAACCGCCTGGCGGGCGAGACCAGCCCGTACCTGTTGCAACACGCGCACAACCCCGTCGACTGGTACCCGTGGGGGCCCGAGGCGATCGAACGCGCGCGGTCCGAGGACAGGCCGATCCTGATCTCGATCGGGTACGCCGCCTGTCACTGGTGCCACGTGATGGCGCACGAG
>CAZDXK010000179.1:0-4401 GCA_964509215.1 uncultured Actinomycetes bacterium
CGACGGCTGGTTCCCGGAGATGGCCCGGAGCCTCGCGCTCCGCGGGGCGGAGGTCGTCGCGCTCCCGACGCTCACCACGACGCCCGACCGCGAGGAGGAGCTGGTGCTGGCGCGCGCGAACGCGATCACGAACCAGTGCTACGTGATCAACCCGAACGCCGTCGTCACTGTCGGGGGCGGCAGGAGCATCGGCGTCGACCCCGAGGGACGCGTGCTGTTCCTCGCCGGGTCGGGGGAGGAGTTCATCCCCGAGGTGCTCGATCTCGACCGGGTGCGCACCGTTCGCGAGCGCGGGACCCGGGGCCTGAACAGGCTGCTCCAGCATGTGCGGGACGCTCCGCGCGCGGCGTTCGAGGCCTACGACGACCTCGGCCGGGACTGACGACCGCCGGGAGCCTGGGCCAAGGTCGCCTCGAACAGCCGTCGGAGCATGCGTGCCGTCGGCAGACCGGGATCGATGACCTGCTGTTGCACCAGCCCGTCGGCGGCCGAGGCGAACGCTTCCCCCACGCTCTTCGCGTCCAGGTTCTCGATGCCCGATTCCTTCCCCAACTGGCGATAGAGCGTCACGAACGGCGCCCGCCACCTGGCGTACTCGGCGGCGTAACGCTGGCGGATGAGCTCGTCGGCGAGCGCGAAGACGTAGATCGACATGTGGACGCGCATCACGTCGGCTGTTGCGGGCTGCGCCATCCACGCGATCACGGCGCGCATCCGGCTCTCGGCGGGGCCCGGACCATCGACCAGCTCCTCTAGAGGCTGGATCCAGTCACGCCGGGCCTGGATCAGCAGAGCCAGGATCAGGTCGCGCTTGTCCTTGAAGTGATAGTGGACCATCCCGTGCGAGATGCCGGCGCGTTGCGCCACACGGCGAGTCGTGAATCCGTCGGGGCCGTGCTCCGCCAATGTGCCTCGCGCGGCCTCGAGGATCCGCTCCCGAGTGGCGGCCCCTTGCGCCTCGCGCGCGGAGCGCCGGACATCACCGGTCATGACCCTCCCCGGCTAACCCCAAGGGACGCCGATGCCCTCCACTGCAGGGCTTCCCGGCACCATGTCTGAGAACGACGTCCCGTACGGACACTCGTCGCGAAGCTTCAGCACCAACGGGTCGAGGTTCGGCGGCTCCGAGAAGTCGAACGCTCCAGCGAGCGGACTCGCCTGCTTGTCGCGATCGGTCAGTGGCTTGAGCTCGTGGAGATCCTCGATGAACCTGAGGACCGACGAGAACTCGTAGACGGTGTCGTCGACGTAGCCGCCATCTGCGCTGTCCCCTCTACGCGTGTACGGCGAGATGATCAACGCCGGCGTCCGGGGACCGAGCCCCATGATGTCGTAGCGGGGCGGGGCGACACCGTCGTAGAACCCGCCGAAATCGTCCCAGACCACCACGATCGCGGTCGACGCCCAGTAGTCGCTCTTCATGATCGCGTTGATCTGCGTGACGGTCCAGTTCTCGCCGGCGCACACCGACACACCCCGGCCCGGGTGCTCGTTGTAGGACTCGGGGGGGATCAGCCACGAGACCGCCGGAAGCTTCTTTGCCTTGACGTCCTTGATGAGGTTCTCCGGTGGTTGCACCTTCGCCCACATGTCCGGGTTGAAGCGCACGTGCCGGATCGCCTGCAACGCATTCATCCACTGGCCGTCGTTGGCGTAGTACTTCCAGTCGATGCCGGCCTTCTCGAGCTCATCCGGGAGTGTCTTCACGTCGATGCAGGTCCGGATGTTCTCCCAGAACGGGTTGATCTTGTAGATCATGTTCGGGAAGTCGTTCGTGTAGTGCTTCTCGTACGACATGATCTTCTTCTTCTGGGCTTCGGTGAGATCGTCGCGGAAGTGCGGGGTGAACTCGGTGGGGTCGTCGCAGTAGTTGCCCTCATGATCGGTGGTGCTCTTGTTGTCGACGATCCCCTTCGCCTGGGCCGCCACCGTGTACAGGTGCTCCGGGAAGGTGGGCCCGAACATCGATGTGAAGAACTGGTCGGCCAGCACGAAGCGGTCGGCATACGCCCAGTAGTTCGGAAGGCTGGACCGGTCGTGATAGACGTATCCGGACATGTCCCCACCCGAACCGATGATGTTGAAGCCGTTCATCGCTCCGCCGTTGATGGCGTACAGCCCCGACGAGAATCCGTGCGTGATGTCGTGCGGCTGGATGTCGGGAGCCGGTTTCAGCTCGTAGTCGGGCCCGGGCGTGCACACGCCGTCCGTGCAGGTCAGCGTTCCCCCGGTCGTGGTTCCCTCGGCTCCGGGGTAGGTCGCGAAGTAGTTGTTGAAGGTCCTGTTCTCTTTGACGATGAAGATCACGTGCTCGATCGGGCTGTCGGGCCCGACGACACCGTCCTTGTCACCGTTGTCGTTCCCGCTGCCGCCTCCCTGACCCTGGTTGCCGCCTCCGCCGCTCGCCTCCGTCGACCCGTCGCCGCCGAACGGCCAGGACAACCAGGAGAGGGAGACCACGGCGACGATCCCGAGCGCGGCGATCGCCCGCCGCCGGGCGACCCGTCTGCTCGTCGGGCGCCGCTGCCCGGAGGCGCGTCGGATGATCGGGCCAAGGGGCTGCTGCACGATGGGCGCGAGTCTACCGTCGGCCCGGTGGTCGGGAGCGGAGCGCGCGCAGGAGCGCGGACAGTCGCCGCACGATCGCACGGTACCGGGGGTCAGCCGACCGGCTGCGCAGCTCGAACGGATCGGCGGGGCCGATCGCACCCGTGATGTCGTACAGCTCCACGGTGCCGTCCGCGCTCTCGATGTACGCGAAGTCGCTCGTTCGGACGGCCTGCCACGGAGGGATCTCACCGTCGCCCGCCCACTCGAGGAAGACGCCCGCTGGGGACTTCCACCGCTCGCCGAGCAGCGCGTGCGCGAAGCTCCGCCCGTCGACGGGCTGCCCGGGCCGCACCCCCGCGATTGCCGCGATCGTGGGAGCGAGGTCCACGTTGGAGATGAGGCCCGGCACATCCTTCGCCTCGGCGCCGGGCACGCGAGCCGCGAACGGCGTTCGGACGCACTCCTCGTAGGGGCAACGCTTGCCTCGGATCCGATGCTGGCCGAACGAGAACCCGTTGTCGGTCAGGAAGAAGATCACCGTTCGATCCAGATCGCCGTCCGCCTCGAGCTGACCGACGATCCGCTCCACGGCATCGTCCACGGCGAGGAGCGCCTCCGCCTCGTGCCGGCGATCCGCGAGCAACCTGGCTCGCTCGACGGCGTCGACCGGTCGGAGGTTCCGCACCCACGCGGGCTTGTCCGACACGTTGCGCTCGTCGACGCCCGGAGACACTGGGACCGACTCACCCGAGAACGCGCCGGCGTGCCGAGGCGGCGGTGTCCAGGGCGGGTGCGGCGCGCTCGTCGCGAAGTAGAGGAAGAACGGCCGGTCGTCCGGCGCGGTCCGCAGGAAATCGACGGCGTGGTCGGCGAACAGGTCGGTGGCATACGTGGCGACAGCGTCGCTCGTCTGAAACGGTACCCCCTGGTCGACGAATCCGAAGTTCGAGTACGTCGTGCTCGCGGCCGTGTTGCGCTTGCCCACCCAGCGGTCCCATCCGGGCGGGATGTACGGTCCACGCCCGAACGGATAGCGGTTGAGGTACTTCCCGATCAACCCGGTGAAGTACCCGGCGTCGTGCAGCCATGTGGCGATCGTCTGCGTCTCGTCGAACAACGCGCCGTCGTCGTTCGTGTAGACGTTGGTGTTCCGGCTGTAGCGGCCGGACAGGATCGTCGCGCGCGACGGGCAGCAGAGCGGGGTTTGGATGAACGCGTTCGGGAACGACAGCCAATGTCCATCCCGGTCGCGGATCTGGGATTGCAGCCACGGCAAGGCCGGTGGGTCCGAGGGGAGCGAGTCGAACGACTGATCGTCCGTGAGGATCACCACGATGTTGAGACGGTCGTCGCGGGCTCGAGGAGGCGTCGTCGCCGCGAGCGCAGAGGCGGCGAGGGCTCCCGCGGCCAGAAGCGTCGCGGTAGTCTGGCGCAGACTAGCTGCCGGCATCCGACACCTTCCGCACCTTCCAGATGTGCTCGGCAGGGAACGCCCGAGCCCACTCGAGAGGCACGTAGTCGTCGTACGTCGTGTCGGCGTCCTCCGGTGGTCGGAGCTCGATCAGGTCCTCCACTAGGAGGCGGTTCGCACGGAAGAGCCGGATCCAGTCGCCGTACGTCAGCTGGAACTCGGTCGTTGCCCATTCAGGATCGCTGTGGTCGGCCCGCTGAAGGCCGAAGTAGTCGGAGCGCATCTCGCGAGACGCAGGGAGTTCGTCGTCGTCGCCCCAGGCGACCCAGATCCACGGCGTCGTCCCGTTGAACATGAACACGCCGCCCGGGCGCAGGACACGCGCCACCTCCGGCACGGTTCGGTAGGGATCGGCGAACCCCATGACCCCGTGGTCGCAG
>CAZDXK010000180.1:0-4391 GCA_964509215.1 uncultured Actinomycetes bacterium
CTCGGGGTCGTCCTCGATCTCGGTCCATCCCTGGAAGTCGAACTGGCTGTCGGCCACGCTCGGCAGATCCGGCGGGGGCGTCGTGGCGGCGACGTCAGCGAGGCACGCCAGGACGGCGTCCACGTGGCTGGTGTCCCATCCACGACGCCGTGTCGTCTCCCCGCGTGGACTTCACGAACGCGCTCGCGCCGTCGGAGAGCTCGACCAGCCAGTGCGACGCGTTCGTCTGTCCTCGGCGGGTGACCTCGCGCCATCCGACCGGCGTGGTTTTCAGCGCCCGCTCGATCCGAGCGGCCTCGTCCCTGGGCGGCGCGTCCATGTCGCCGGAGACTAGCGGCGGTGCCGCTCGGTAGCATCCGAAATATGACGGTGATGGTGATCGGAGCATCCGGGCTGATCGGGCGCGCCCTCGTACCGCTGCTGGTTCGCAAGGATGAGGTGCGTGCGTGCGTGCGCCGGCCCGAGGCCGCGGACCCGCTGCGGGAGCTGGGCGCGAAGGTCGCCGTCGGACGGTTCGACGACGCCGACGCGCTCGCTGAGATCCTGAAGCGCGTGTACACGGTGATCCATCTCGTGGGCGGCTCGAACCAGCCGGACGATGACGCCGTCCTGGCGGCGAACCACGGCTCGGTCCTCACGGCGCTCGCCGCTTCCCGGGATGCCGGAGTCCGGCGGTTCGTGTTGGTGTCGGCGACGGGCGCCTCGATCGACGCCTCGAACCGCTATCTCCGCGCGAAAGGGCTCGCGGAAGAGGCGGTGGCGAACGGCGGGATGGAGTACGCGATCGTCCGCTCGACCCATGCGTACGGCCTCGGCGGGCTCTGGCTGGCCGCAACGGTCGAGGGTGCGACCGCGTCGCCACCGTTCGTGATCGGCGACGGGTCGCAGTCTGTCGCGCCGGTCTTCGCCGGCGACGTCGCGGCCGTCCTGGCCGCCGCCGACGATCGGGACGACCGTCTCGACGGCACCTGGGCGCTCGAGGGCCCCGATGTCGTGTCGATGACCGAGCTCGTGGCGCTCCTGGCGGCTCCGGGGGCCGATCCACCGGTGCCGTTGCCGCCGCGCGCTGCCGCGGCCCGGCTCACCGATGGGCTGGGGACGCACGTCTCGCAGACGGCGGCGGAGGTGTTCGCGCTGCCGTCGCGGGCGGACGCACCCGATGCGGCGGAGGCGTTCGGTGTCGAACGCACGGCCCTGGCCGACGGGCTCCGTGCCACGGCGCAGCCCGCCGCGGCGGAACGGTAGGGTGGCCAAAGATGGAGGAGTTCACGGGGGAGTTCGTTCGGCTCGAGGTCGATGGCGGGGTCGGTGTGGTCCGTCTGGACCGTCCGCCGGCCAACGCGATCGACCATCGGGCGGGTCTGGAGCTGCAGGACGCGTTCCGTGTGGCGGCCGAACGCGACGATGTGGGCGCGGTCGTGATCTGGGGAGGGCCGAAGATCTTCGCCGCCGGTGCGGACATCAAGGCCATGGCGGAGTTCGATCCGAAGCAGATCCGCCCGGTCGCGGCGTCGCTCGGTGATGCCCTCGACCTGCTGGAGGCCTTGTCGAAGGTCTCGATCGCGGCGATCAACGGCTACGCGCTCGGCGGGGGGTTCGAGCTGGCGCTCGCCGCGGATCTCCGCTACCTGGCGGAGGACGGGAAGGTCGGTCAGCCGGAGATCCGGATCGGCGTGATCCCCGGCGCGGGGGGCACGCAGCGCCTCACCCACCTGGTCGGTCCCGGCAGGGCGCGCGACCTGGTCTACACCGGCCGGCAGGTGTCGGCCGACGAGGCGCTCGATCTGGGCTTGGTGGAGCGTGTGATGCCGCCAGAGGACGTGCTGGCCGTGGCGACAGCGGACGCGAAGGCGTTCGCACGGGGCCCGCGCCGGGCCCTGGCCGCCGCGAAGGCGGCCATCCGGGCCGCGACCCTGACCCCCGGTCCCGAGGGTCTGGTCCGGGAGGGGGAGCTGTTCCGCGAGCTGTTCGGCACCCCCGACCAGCGCGAAGGCATGCGCGCGTTCCTCGAGAAACGCGAGCCGCGCTTCGGCGAAGACCGGTCCTGAACCGTTCGAGAGCCGGCCCTCCCCGCCCTTCCGGGCCCGTCGCCGGATGTTGCGAACCCGTCCCAAGTCCTGCGATTCCTCGCTCAGGAATGAACCGCCGCCGTCGTCCGTTCGAAAAGGGAGATGAAGGGCAGAAGCAGCCACGTCTGAACCAGGGCTACGAAAGGAAGTGAGCGACGTGTCAGAGGAGAAGTTCCGGGGCGCTTCCGTCCGGACGCTCCCGCGGCCCAACAAGAGCTACGGAGAGGGCCGCGTCTGCGCCGACCCCGGTTGCGAGACCAAGCTCTCGGTCTACAACAAATGGAACTACTGCTGGCAGCACGAACCGGTCCACGCGTACGTCCCCCGCGGGAAGCGCAAGCGCCGAGCCGCGGCGTAGCTCCGATGCCGATCCGAGCCGCGAAGCTCGAACGAGCGCACGAGGCCCTGCGATGATGAGGGGCCTCGTTGCTTTCCGCCGCCCCCGCCCGGTTCAAGGAGGTTCGCCGCGCGTCCGATGATGGTGAGGACCGCTCCCCCCCGAGCGCGAGACCCTATGGCCGAAGAGATCGATCGACCGCTCCCCATGCGTGAGGGCGCCTGTCCGTTCTGCGAGCGGACGGTGCTCGTCTACGAGGAGCCCCCACGCTGTCCCCTCTGCGCGTGTCCGATGGACGAGGATCGCATGCGACCGTTCACGTTCCCAGCCGAGGATCAGACGCCGGACCTCTAGTCCGGGTCGATCAGCACCGAGCGGCGCCATCTGCGGACCGAGCTGAACACCGCGAGCTCCTCCGCCTTCCGAGCTTCGTCGACGCCGATCGGCCGTTCCTCCAATGCCCCATCGGCGAGCAGTGCCGCCCGCTCGGTTCCGGGGAGCAGCCCCTCGTCGAGCGGCGGCGTCCACCACCGGCCGTCGAGCTTGGCCGCGACGTTCGCCACCGAGGTCTCGGTGATCTGTCGACGCGTGTTCGTCAGGAGGGTGTCGTCGGCGTCGGGGTGCCGCGCCCGCGCATCCTCGTAGCGGCGACGCACCGTCGTCTTGTGGAACAGGAAGACGTCATCGGGATCCACCGGCACGTCGTCGAGCGCCAGACGGATGGGTTCGGGGGCACCGCGATCGAGGGCCGCCGACGACACCTCGATGGTGCCGGCGCGGTTCAGGCGGAGCCGGATCTTGACGGGCCCGTCGGTGTCGGCGCCGGCGGCGTCCATGGCCGCCCGTACCTCACCCTCATCGAACGCGAACCCGAAGTACGCGGCGGAGCTCCTGAGCCTCTCGACGTGGCGCTCCAGCCGCCGGATCGGTTCTCCGGGGTCGCGCCTCATCGACTCCAGCAACTCGAACGGCGGACGCCTGGACGTGAGGACCTTCGCCTTCGCGACCGTCTCGTCGTACTCGCCCGTCGCGGACGAGTCCCACGTGATGCCGCCGCCCACCCCGTATTCGGCCGTCCCGGTCTCCACGTCGACGACGACGGTCCTGATCGCCACGTTGAACGACGCCGACGGCGGACCGGCGGACGCCGGAGCCAGGAAGCCGACGGCTCCGCAGTAGACCCCGCGAGGCGAGTCCTCCAGGTCGGCGATGATCCCCATCGTCCGCATCTTCGGCGCGCCCGTGATGGAGCCGCTGGGGAAGAGCGCGCGGAACACCTGGGGGAGGCCAGTTCCCGGCTCGAGCTCCCCTGTCACGGTGGACGTGAGCTGCCAGACGGTCTCGAAGCGTTCCGGCTCGAACACCTTGGACCATCGGACCGTGCCCGGCTTGGCGACGCGGCCGAGGTCGTTGCGGAGCAGGTCGACGATCATCGCGTTCTCGGCGCGGTCCTTCACCGAAGCCGTCAGCCGCTCGCGGATCGCGTCGTCCTCGGCGAGCCAGCGGCCACGCGGAGCGGTGCCCTTCATCGGGCGTGTGGTGAGACGGTCGCCGTCCAGCCGGAAGAACAACTCAGGAGACGCCGACAGGATCCGGTATCGACCGGCGTTCAGATACGCCGAGTGCGCGCCGCGTTGGGCGTAGCAGAGGTCGCGGTAGAGGCCGCGCTCGTCGCCTTGCACCGCTGAGCGCAACCTGAGCGTGTGGTTCACCTGATACGTGTCGCCGGCCGCGATGTGCTCGCGGATGCTCGCGATCGCCAGGTCGTAATGCGCTCGGTCGATGGACGGCACCCAGGCATCGGAAGGCGGGGCCGCGTCGTCGCGCGGCGACGGCAGTACCGTCTCCTGGCGCTGCTGGAACATCGCGAACCAGGCCAGGGGCAGACGTGCGAACGGATCGTCCGACGCGCGTGATCGCGCGACGAGCGAGGGGTCGAGCCCGGGCGCCGCCTCGTACGCCACGAATCCCGCGACCCACAGACC
>CAZDXK010000181.1:0-4373 GCA_964509215.1 uncultured Actinomycetes bacterium
GAACGGCTCGCGCACGATGTGCCGGATCGCGCAGGACACCGTTCGTCTGTACGGCTCGCTCGACGTGGACGGTGCGCCTGGTTGGTTCGGGGTCGGCGGCGTCGAGGTTGCGACCACACCGCAGCGCATGGCGGAGCTGCAACGACGGCAGGGGTTCGCCCGGTCGAACGGCATCGAGGACACGGAGATGCTCACGCCGGCCCAGACCGCCGAGAAGATCCCGCTGCTCGACCCGAGCGCGATCCTCGGCGCGTACTTCGTCACGTCGGACGGCATCGCGAAGGCGGTGCGGATCGTCACGGCGCTTGCACGGAAGGCGTCGGCTCGCGGCGTGACGTTCGAAGGGGGTGTGAGGGTCACAGGGTTCGACATCCGCGGCGGACGTGTGCGCGGCATACAGACCGATCAGGGGCGCATCGAGTGTGAGCGCGTCCTGATCTGCGCAGGGATCTGGGGCCCGACCGTGGGCGCCCTCGCCGGCGTGCCGATCCCACTCGTGGCGGTCCAGCATCAGCTGGTGTGGACCGACCCGATCCCCGAGCTCGCGGGTGAGACGCGCGAGGTGGTCCATCCCATCCTGCGCCACCAGGACCACGCGATGTACTTCCGGCACCGCGAGGATCACTACGGCGTCGGCAACTACCGCCACGAGCCGATCGTCACGCCGCAACGCGACATCCGTCTCCACGGCGACGGTCCGATGCCGTCGTTGATGCCGTTCACGCCGGAGGACTTCGTCGTTGCCGAACACGAGACCGAACGGTTGCTCCCCGCGCTCGCCGGTCACATGCGGCCCGCCGATCCCGAACGTTCGATCAACGGGATGTTCTCGTTCACGCCGGACGCGGGCTCCATCGTGGGCGAGTCCGCCAAGGTCCGCGGCGTCTGGGTCTGCGAAGCGGTGTGGGTCACGCACGGCGGCGGCATGGGACAGCAGATCGCCGAGTGGATCGTGAACGGCGAGCCCGGCTACGACCTGGCCGAGGCCGACGCGAATCGCTTCTACCTGTTCCAGACCACGCCGCCCTATGTTGAGGCCCGCGGCGCGCAGCAATACCGCGAGGTCTACGACATCCTGCATCCGCTCCAGCAGATGACGGCACCGCGCAACCTCCGGCTGACGCCGTTCATCGAGCGGCACAGGGCACTCGGCGCGGAGTGTTTCACCGGCGCCGGGTGGGAGCGTCCCCAGTGGTTCGAGGCGAACCGCGAGCTACTTACCGGGGCGGACTGGGAGCGCCGCGAGGGTTGGGCCGCCATGAACTGGTCGCCCGCCGTGGGCGCCGAGCACCTGGCCACCCGCGAGCGTGTGGGGCTCTTCGACATCACGCCGTTCGCCAAGTTCGACGTGACCGGGGCTGACGCCCTGGCATACCTGGAACGCATCTGCGCGAACCGGATCGATCGGCCGATCGGATCGGTGGTGTACACGGCTCTGTTGACGCCGCGCGGAGGCATCCGCTGCGACCTGACCGTGACGCGCAAGGACGAGGAGGTGTTCCGGGTCGTCACGGGCGGGGGCTCGGGTCAGCACGACCTCGCGTGGTTGCGCGCGCAGATCCGCGACGGCGAGCGTGTGACGATCACCGAGCGCACCGGCTCGCTGTTCTGCCTCGGGCTGTGGGGTCCGCGTGCTCGAGACGTGCTCGAGTCCGTGACCGACGAGGACGTGTCGAACGACGCGTTCCCGTACCTGACGGCGAAGTACCTGAACGTCGGCGAGGTGGGCCCGGTGTGGGCGCAGCGGATCTCGTATGCGGGTGAGCTCGGATGGGAGCTCTACGGGCAGTTCGCCATGGGCGAGCGCGCGTGGGACCTGCTCTGGGAGGCCGGTCGTGAGCACGGGATCGTCGCCGCCGGCGCGGCGGCGTTCGACTCGCTCCGACTGGAGATGGGCTATCGGCTCTGGGGCCAGGACATCCACACCGAGCACGATCCGTTCGAGGCCGGGCTGGCATTCGCTGTCCGGATGGACAAGGGCGAGTTCCAGGGACGGGCTGCGCTGGAGGCGATCCTGGAGCGCGGGCTCACGCACCGGCTCGCGTGCATGACGTTGGAGGATCCGACCGCGGTCGTGATGGGGAAGGAGCCGATCTGGTCGGGCGAGGACGTCATCGCCTATGTGACCTCCGCGGCGTACGGGTACTCGGTGGGTCGTGAGATCGTGTACGGCTACCTGCCGGCGGAGCTCGCCACCGAGGGCACGGCTGTGGAGGTGGAGTACTTCGGCGAACGACTGTCGGCGACGGTCGCGGCCGATCCGTTGTGGGACCCGAAAGGCGAACGCCTACGGGCTTGAGGGGAAGGAGCAGCTGGATGGGCATCAACGAGAACCCGGGCATCCTCCTGTACACGAGGATCAGGAAATCGCCGTACTTCTACGCGTCGCGCAAACACGGCGTGGCGCGCTACAGCGTTTACAACCACACGTACCACCCGCGTCACTACGGCGATCCGGTCGCCGAGTACTGGCACCTGGTGAACGGCGTCACGCTCTGGGACGTCGGCGTGGAGAAGCAGATCCAGATCAAGGGACCGGACGCCTTCGACCTCACGAACATGATCGTCTCGCGCGACCTGCACAAGTGCGCGGTCGACGAGTGCAAGTACGTGTTCATCAGCGCTCCCGACGGCGGCATCCTGAACGACCCGGTGCTCCTTCGGGTCGAGGAGGACGAGTTCTGGCTCTCGCTCGCCGACTCCGACGTGAATCTCTACGCGCTCGGGATCGCGGCGGCGAAGGGGATGGACGTCACGGTGCAGGAGATCGACGTCGCGCCCGTGCAGATCCAGGGCCCGAACGCGAAGAAGGTCCTGACCGAGCTGTTCGGCGACCGGGTGCTGGAGGTCCCTTACTACGGGCTCATGAAGGCGGATCTCGAGGGGATGCGGGTCGTCGTGTCCCGGACCGGGTACACGAGTGAAGTCGGGTACGAGATCTACTTGCACGACGCGTCTCAGCACGGCGTGAAGCTCTGGGACACCGTGCTCGAAGCGGGCAAGCCGCACGGTCTCGAGGTGATCGGTCCCTGCCACATCCGGCGCATCGAGGGCGGCATCCTCGCCTTCGGAGCGGATATGTGGTACGAGAACAATCCTTTCGAGGTCGGTTACCACTACACCTGGATGGTGGACCTCGACCAGGAAGCCGACTTCATGGGAAAGGCGGCCCTCGCGAAGATCAAAGCCGAGGGTGTGAAGCAGAAGCTCGTCGGCGTCGACATCGAGGGTGAACCGCTCGGCAGCTACATCGACAACGAGATGCTCGACTTCTTCCCGGTCTCGGTGGGCGGTTCCGTCGTCGGTCGGGTGACCTCCGCCTGCTACTCCCCGCGCCTGGAGAGGAACATCGGGTTCGCGATGCTCCCGATCGAGCACACCGGGTTCGGGACAACGCTGGAGATCGAGACTCCGGCGGCGAAGGTCGGGGCGGTCGTCGTCGAGATGCCGCACTGGGACCCGAAGAAGGAGATCCCCAAGCAGTAGCCGACCCCGACGACTCGCGATCGCAGGTTCGCGACGGCCTTCGGCGACGATCGCTGTCCGAGGGGAGGACCGACCGTGTTGAAGTTCATCAGGCGTGGGAGGGTGAAGACGCTCACCGCGCTCGAACGGGCTGCCCTCGCGCCCCTCGTCGCCGGAGCGAAGCTCGAGGTCATCCCGCTCCTGAACGCGCTCGGAACGTGCGAGGCCCTGCCACCCGGTTCGATGGTGACGGTCACCTCGTCTCCGAGCCACGGGATCGAGGCAACCGTCGAGCTGGCCGAGAAGCTCGCGAGGCGCGGCCACACCGTCATCCCACACCTGTCCGCGCACATGATCTGGACGCACCAGCACCTCGAGGACCTGCTCGCGCGCCTGACGGAAGGAGGCTTCCGTCGCGTGTTCGTCGTCGGCGGCGACGCTGAGGACCACGGCGACTTCCACGACGGGCTGACGTTGCTCCGCGCGATCGACGAGCTCGGCCGGCCGTTCGACGAGATCGGCGTGCCTGCCTACCCGGAGGGTCACCCGAACATCTCCGACGAGCGGCTGCTCGAGGTGCTGCTCGAGAAGCAACGGTACGCGTCGTACATGACCACGCAGATGAGCTTCAACCCGAGGGCGATCGCTGGGTGGATCGGCCGGATGCGTGCCTCCGGGGTGACGCTACCGGTCCACCTCGGTCTGCCCGGCGTTACGGAGCTCACCAAGCTCATGACGATCGCGGCTCGGATCGGCGTGGCCGACTCGGCCCGCTACCTGAAGAAGAACCGCAACCTGATCGGCCAGGTGATCAAGGGTCGATTCGGCCCCGACGCGCTGCTGCGGGAGCTGGCCCCGACCCTCGCGGATCCCGCGGCTGACGTCGCAGCGCTCCACGTCTTCACGTT
>CAZDXK010000182.1:0-4337 GCA_964509215.1 uncultured Actinomycetes bacterium
TGATCGGCACGTGGGCGGGACCGTACGAACCGGGGACCGGATACGTGATGGCCCATCACTCGATCGGCGACGTCGGCGACGGCAACCTGGGCGCGTGGGCGGTGCCGGAGGGCGGGATGGGGGCGGTTTCGGCCGCG
Source organism: uncultured Actinomycetes bacterium (assembly GCA_964509215.1). Taxonomy (GTDB): domain Bacteria; phylum Actinomycetota; class UBA4738; order UBA4738; family HRBIN12; genus JBBQVZ01. The sequence goes on from CAZDXK010000182.1 coordinate 138, forward strand.
ATCGAGTCCAGTGCGAGGACGTTCGGCGCCGAGGTCAGGACGAACGCCCGTGTGGCTCGGATCCTTACGGTGGGCGGCGCGGTGCGCGGCGTCGCGCTCGAGCAGGGCGAGGAACTGCTCGCGCCCCTCGTCGTATCGGCGATCCATCCGAAGATCACGTTCCTCCAGCAGCTCGATCCTAGCGAGCTGCCGGCGGACTTCGTCCACGACATCGAGACATGGCGGTCGCGGAGCGGCGTCGTGAAGATCAACTGCGCGCTCGACCGCCTGCCCGGTGTTTACCTCGAAACCGGAGCTCACGGACCAGTCCGGTGGCGTAGAGCTGGCACACTCGGTCGCCTACCTTGAGAAGGCGTTCGAGGAGGCGCGCGCGGGAAGACCGTCGACGCTGCCGTTCTCCGACGGCGTGGTTCCTACGTCGCTCGATCCGACGCTCGCTCCCGAGGGCAAGCACGTGATCTCGCTCTTCACGCAGTGGGTGCCCCACGAGTGGAGCGAGGAGTCGCACCGCGACGAGCTGGAGGACTACGCCGATCGTGTGATCGCCGGCTACGATGAGCTGGCTCCGGGGCTCGCCGACAGCGTCCTGCACCGCCAAGTGATCGGTCCGTGGGACATGGAGCACGAGTGGGGGCTGATCGGCGGCAACATCTTCCACGGCGAGCTGTCCGCCGAGCAGCTCTTCCACATGCGGCCTGCGCCGGGATACGCCGACTACCGGACCCCGATCCGCGGCCTCTACCAATGCTCCAGCGCCACGCACGCCGGCGGCGGGGTCACGGGCATCCCCGCGTACAACTGCGTCCGTGAGATCAAGCGAGACCAGAAGCGGAGCAAGCGTTCCCGATCGAAAGGGCCGACCCGATGACCGATCAGCAGCACACAACGTTCCCGTTCTACATGGCCACGTGGTACCGCAAGTCCCCGTATTACCAGCGGACCGTCGAGGCCGGGTGCACGAGCTGGGATCTGTACAACCACATGCTCATCCCGACGCTCTACGACGACGACCTCAAGGAGTACTGGCACCTGTTGAACCACGTGACGCTCTGGGACGTGGCCGTGGAGCGGCAGGTCGAGATCACCGGACCAGACGCCGCGCGATTCACGCAGCTGCTGACGCCGCGCGACCTATCCTCGACGCAGGTCGGTCAGTGCAAGTACGTGCTGATCTGCGCGCCCGATGGCGGGATCGTGAACGATCCCATCCTGCTGAAGCTCGCGGAGGATCGATTCTGGCTCTCGCTCGCGGACTCCGACGCGCTGCTCTACGCGGTTGGCGTCCAGGCGTTCGCGGGGATGGACGTCACGATCCGTGAGCCCGACGTCTCACCGCTGCAGGTCCAGGGCCCACGCTCGAAGGATGTCATCCGTTCGCTGTTCGGCGACGACGTGACGAACCTCAAGTACTACTGGTGCTCGGAGGCCGAGGTCGACGGGATCCCGGTCGTGGTCTCGCGAACCGGATGGACGGGCGAGATCGGTTACGAGTTCTACCTGCGCGACTCGAGCCGCGGTTCCGACCTGTGGGACAAGGTCATGGAGGCCGGACAGGAGTTCGACATCCGGGCGATCGCTCCGAGCGACCAGCGTCGCATGGAGGCGGGCATCTTCAACTACGGCAACGACATGGACATCACGAACAACCCGTTCGAGGTGACGGGCCTGGAGCGGCTGGTCGAGCTCGACAACGACAACGTGGTGGTCTCACGTGACGCCCTGGAGCGGGTCGCCGCCGACGGCGTGACCAGGAAGCTCGTCGGCGTGAAGATCGACGGGCCGCCGCTCGCCATGTGGCTCGAGGACTTCTGGCCGGTGAACAAGGACGGTCGCGAGGTGGGGAAGCTGACCTCGGCGTCATACTCGCCGCGCTTGGACTTCAACATGGGATACGCGTGGGTGCCGATCGAGCTCGCCGTCGAGGGCACGGCGTTACGGATCGATGCGCCGGTGGATCCGATGACGGCCACCGTCGTCGGGCTGCCGTTCCTCGACCCGAGGAAGAGCGTGCCGAAGGGTTGACCGGCGTGGAGAGCCTCCGAGGGATGTTGTTGATCGCCGGTCCCACCCTGTGGGATCCGCACTTCCGCAGGACCGTGCTGCTGATCGGTCACCACGACGACGAGGGCGCCGTGGGCGTCATCCTGAACCGCGCGTCCGAAACGACCGTCGTCGAGGCCGTCCCGCCGCTCGGATCGCTGGTTCCAGCCGACGACCCGGTCTTCCTGGGCGGCCCTGTGCAACCCGACGCCGCGGTCGTGGTCGCCGACTTCGTGGACCCGTCCGTGGCGGACTTCCTGGCGTTCGACTCGATCGGCTTCCTTCCTTCCGAGTCGTATCCCGGCGTCGAGGATGCCGTCCGTCGCGCGCGGGTGTTCGCAGGCTACGCGGGCTGGGGACCGGGGCAGTTGGAGGCCGAGATGGATGAGGACTCCTGGGTGGTCGAGCCCGCGCGGCCGAGCGACGTCTTCTCGCCGGATCCATCCCGGCTGTGGGAAGACGTGTTGAGGCGGAAGGGGTCGTCGTTCGATCTCCTCCGTCTCATGCCGCACGATCCAACCCAGAACTGACACGGGCCGCGCTTCGGTGCGGTAGCGTCCCGCGGACACCGCTTCGAGGAGGGCCGATGGCGTCGGAGACGTTCACGTTCTACATCCAACCGTGGTACCGGAAGTCGCCGTACTTCGAGGCGACGAAGCGGGCGGGCTGCAAGAGCTGGGGTCTGTACAACCACATGTTGCTCCCGACCCTCTACGACGACCCGGTCACGGAGTACTGGGCGCTGTTGAACGACGTCACGATGTGGGACGTGAGCGTGGAGCGGTGCGTGGAGATCACGGGCCCCGACGCGTTCGAGCTCACGAACCTCATCACGTGTCGCGACCTTACGACGTGCGACGTGTGGCAGTGCAAGTACGTGCTGCTCACGGCCGCCGCCGGCGGCATCGTGAACGACCCGGTACTGCTGCGCTTGGGGGAGAACCGATTCTGGCTGGCGCTCGCCGACAGCGACGCGCTGCTCTACGTCGCTGGCGTCGCGGCCGGCCGCGGCATGGACGTGAGCATCCGCGAGGCGGATGTGGCGCCGATGCAGGTACAAGGCCCGCGGTCGAAGGACGTGATCGGCACACTGTTCGGCGACGCCGTGCGTGACCTCCGGTACTACTGGTGCGCCGAGGCGGAGCTTGACGGGATCCCGCTGGTTATCTCCCGCACGGGCTGGACCGGCGAGGTCGGCTACGAGATCTACCTTCGTGACTCGAGCCGTGGTGACGATCTGTGGGACCGTGTGCGGCAGGCGGGGGAGCCGTTCGGCATCCGCGCGATCGCGCCGTCGGAAGCCCGGCGGATCGAGGCTGGCATCTTCAACTACGGCAGCGATATGCGCGTGGATGACACGCCGTTCCACATCAGCGGGTTGGAGAAGTTCGTCGAGCTGGGACAGGAGCAGGACTTCATGGGGAAGGGCGCGCTCGCACAGCTGGCGGAGACCGGCGTCGAACGCAAGCTGGTGGGCGTTGACATCGGTGGGGCGCCGATGACGGACGAGGGCGCGCTGAACGACTTCTGGCCGGTGCGGGCGTCCGGGCGGGAACCGATCGGGCGAGTGACCGCCGCCGCCTGGTCGCCGCGTCTGGAGCGCAACGTCGGGTTCGCCTGGGTGCCGTCCTCGCACATGGCCGACGGCACAGAGCTCGAGATCGATGCGCCGCAGGGCACACGGCCCGCGACCGTCGCGGCGCTTCCGTTCGTGGATCCGGAGAAGGACCTCCCAAAGGGCTGATGGTCACGGCCACACGCGGGCCGTTACAGTCGTTGCACGATGGTGGAACAAGGATCGGCCCTTGACGCCGATGTTCAGGTCTCGGTCGCGTTCGACGACGCCGCCGACTACTACGACGAGACGAGGGCGTTGCCGCCGGACGCGCTCGCGGCGACGATCGATCTGCTGGCGAACCAGCTCGGCTGTTCTGCGCGGGTGCTCGACGTCGGGGTGGGGACCGGGTTGCTGGCGCTACCGTTGGTCGAGCGCGGGCTCCACGTAGAGGGCGTCGACCTCTCCGCGCCGATGCTCCGCCGCGCGACCGCGAAGGCGCCGCCGCGTACCAGGGTCGGTCTCACGGTGGCCGACGCGACGCAGCTCCCGTTCCGTGACGATGCGTTCGACGGCGCGTTCATGCGCCATGTGCTGCACCTGGT
>CAZDXK010000183.1:0-4337 GCA_964509215.1 uncultured Actinomycetes bacterium
CAGATCCAGGGCTACTTCGACGCGCCGTTCGACCACCTGACGGCCCTGCCGATCCTGTCCGACTACCTGGAGAACACGCTGGGCCTGTCCGGTGACGACCTGGTGATCGTGGCGCCCGACGCCGGCCGCATCAAGACCGCCGAGGTGCTGCGCAAATACCTGCACGCGGACCTGGCGTTCCTGTACAAGCGTCGTTCGAAGACCGAGGCCCACAAGATCGAGGAGATGGCGGTCGTCGGTGAGGTCGACGGCCGGCCGTGCGTGCTGGTCGACGACATGATCGATACCGCCGGCACGGTGGCGAAGGGCGGGCAGGCGTTGCGGGCGCAGGGCGCGGGTCCGATCTTCGCGGCGGCCACCCACGCGATCCTGTCCGGCAAGGCGCGACAGTCGCTGGAGGAGGCGCCGATCCAGGAGGTCGTGGTCACGAACACCGTGCCGATCCCCGAGGAGCGGCAGTTCGACAAGCTGAAGGTGCTGTCGATCGCCCCGCTGATCGCCATGGCGCTCCGCGCCGTGTTCGAGGACAGCTCGGTCAGCGAGATCTTCCGCGGTGACAACCAGGTTTAGTCCGGTTTACTCGGCCCCCCAGGAGAAGGGCTTTGCCGGGTATGGCTGACCTCCGTGTTGATCGTAGAACCTCACCTCGCCATCTCCGACTCCTTGAAGCGGGATGACCGCGAACTGGGTGTCCCCCCACTCGCTGGGTAGGGGGAAGAGCCCGAAGTCGCCCATCACACTTCCCCCGGCGTCCAACACCACCGATCGCACGTCCTTCGGGAGGATCACAACGGCGAAGGTATTCTCTGGCCCCCCGTTGTTCACCTCCAGCCTGGGAACCTCGGGTGTGACGGCTACGGGGCCCGATCCGAACCCGCCGTTGTCGGTCTGGAGCATCCACGAGACTCCGTTCTCGTCGAGCGTCGCCGTCAGCGACCAGGCTACGTCGCCGAAAGCCGTTCCCGATCCGAGCGTGACGCTCTCGCCTGCTCCGACACTGCCGGGTGCGAACGCCATCGACGAGTACGCGTCCGTCAGCGCGTCGCGGTCCGCGTCGGACGCGTCTGATGCGAAGCCGAGACGCGCCTCGAAGGATCGTCCGGCGGCCGTCCACGCGGCTCGCAAGAAGGTCCATCCTTCGTAGCACCCGCCGATCACATCCGCGCCGAGGTCCACGGATCGGAGCGGCACGGGCCAAGTGGCCGAAGCCTCGCCGGAGAGCGCGAGCGGCGTCTCCTGCACGGTTATCAGTACCTGACCGGGGAGGTTCGCCAAACGAGGGCACCCGAGGACGCCCTGGATGTGCGGGTCGTCTCGTGTCAACGTGAGGACGAGCGTTGGAAGGAAACGCGGTGTGTCGTTCGGCTCGATGCCTATGGCGACGGGGTCTTCCGCGAACCATTCCTCCGGGTAGGTGATCGTGATGCCGCTGATGGTCTTCGTCGTCGTCGGCCCGACGTCTCCGGGCTGCGACCCATCGGATGAGCCGAGCGAGCGGAGGCCGGCGATCGCGACGAGGACCACCGCGACCGCAGCCGCGAGGCCGACGGTCACCGAGAGCCACTCGCGGCGCCGGGTGCGCGCGATCAGTTTCTCGGGCGCAGCCGCGTTCGATCGCACATCACCCTCGCGCCGGCGGAACATCTCGAGGAGGTCGTCGTGGAGGTCGCTCATCGTTCGCTATCTCCGATCTGCGTGCGGAGCGCGGCCATCCCGCGGACCACCAGCTGGTTCAGCGCGCCCGTGGAGCACCCAAGGATCTCCGCGCTCTGATGCTCGGACAGGTCTTCGTAGAACCGGAGGACGATCGCGGCGCGCTGGCGTTCGGGCAACGTGTGCAACACTCGCCACAGCTCGTCGCGCGCGGCAGGGTCGCCCAGCTCGTTCCCGACCACCGGGTGGGCGCCGTGGCGTGCCACGTACGCGCGCTCGAGCTTCGCGCGGCGCAGCTGCGACGTGAATAGGTTCACGATCGTCCGCCGGAGGTAGGCATCGAACGCGTCGGGCATCCGCAGGTGCCGGAAGCGACCGGCGACCCGGACGAACGCCTCCTGCATCAGGTCTTCGGCCAGCTCGCGATTGCCGGTCAGGAAGTACGCGAGCCGGAGCGCGCCGGGCGCATTGCGAACGTACAGGTCCTCGAGCCGGCCGGGTAGAGCCGGAGCCTCCACCGGGCCCGACTCGGTCACGTCGGGATCCATCGCCGTCGATCGTTCCACGTCAGACATACAGACGCTCGCCGCGGCGGATGGACTACGGAGCTCGCGCTCGGAACATCCTGGGAGGGTCGTTCCCGCCGGTCAGCCGGTACGATAGGCGGCCGAACCCCGAATCTCCCTGAGGACACCATCATGGAAGCCAAGCTGGAAGCGGAACGTCGCGACGACCACGGGAAGGGTGTAGCTCGGAAGCTCCGTGCGGCGGGCCGCGTGCCCGCGGTGTTCTACGGACACGGGCAAGAGACGGCCCCGCTGTCGGTCGACGCGCGCGAGATGTTCCACGTGCTGCACTCCGCCGGCGGGTCCAACGTCTTGCTCGATCTGATCGTCGACGGCAAGCCGCACCTCGCCATGCCCCGTGAGGTCCAGCGCGACCACATCCACAACAAGCTGATCCACGTGGACTTCCTTGCCGTGTCCCGAACGGAGAAGATCGCGGTGGACGTTCCCGTCATCGAGGTCGGCGACTCGATCGGCATCAAGGAAGGGGGCGTGGTGGAGCATCACCTGCGCGACCTCCACGTCGAGTCGCTGCCGCAGGACGTTCCCGAGCACATCGAGGTCGACATCACGGATCTCAACATCGGCGACATGATCCACGTGCGCGACGTCGTCGTTCCCGAGGGTCTCACGATCCTCACGAACCCGGACGACGCGGTGCTGTCGGTCATCACTCCAGCCGCGCTCCGGGTCGAGGCCGAGCTGGGGCTTCCCGGCGAGGAGCCGCCCGAGGTTGTGGAGGAACCGCTCGCCGAGGGCGAGGAAGCCCCCGCCGAGGAGGGCGAGGGCGCTCCCGCTGCCGAGGAGGGCGGCGAGAGCTAGTCCATGGAACCTTGGCTCGTCGCCGGCCTGGGCAACCCCGGCGATCGATACGCCAAGACCCGTCACAACGTCGGCGCCATGGTGGTCGACCTCCTGGCGAGCGATGCGGGCGAGCGGTTCCGCAAGGCGCGGTTCGTTCCCGTCGAGACCGCCGAGATCACGCTCGACGGCCGGCGTGCGTGGCTGACCAAGTCGCTCCGGTTCATGAACGAGTCCGGGCCGTCGTACGCCTCGATCGCGAAGAAGCACGACGTCGTGCCCGACCACGTGGTCGCGGTTCACGACGAGATCGACCTTCCGTTCGGCGCGTTGAAGGTGAAGATCGGAGGCTCGACCGCGGGGCACAACGGGCTGAAGTCGCTGCAGCAGGCGCTGCGAACACCGGATTTCCTTCGGGTCCGGATCGGCGTCGGGCGTCCGCCGGGCCGACAGGATCCCGCCGACTACGTGCTGCAACCGTTCGCCAAGCGAGAGGAGGCCGACGTCGCGATCCTGATCGACGCCGCCGACGACGCGGTGCGTTCGCTGATCCTCGAAGGACTCGCAGCCACGCAGGACAAGCACACCCGCTCGGGCGCCCGCGACTGATGGAGCGGCTCCTCGCATCGCACCTGTACTGACCGCCTCGGGCGCTGACGGCTCGCCGCGTACCCTGTGCCGATGACCGAGCTGCCGGCCGAGGTGCTGATGCGGCTGGGGCCGGCGTCGCAGGACCTGACGCGGCTCGGCTCGTCCCGCGTCATGCGGGGCAACGGCCTGGTCGCGAAGGCCGGGCCTTCCGAGCGGATCGCGCGCGAGACGTTCCTGTTCGGACAGGCGGCCGCGCTGATGCCGGTCGGCGTCCCGAAGCTCGTGGACTCGGGCTCGGGCTGGATCCTCATGGAGGACGCCGGCGGGGAACCGGTTGCTCCCGGCGACGTCTCACCGCTCGAAGGGCTCGCCCGGATGCACGAGCTCTTCGAAGGCGCGACCGGCATCGAGCACGAACGCTTCCGTGATGTGTTCGGACGCGAACGGGAAGGGCTCCTCTCCGAGGCACGCATCTCCGCAAACGCCGCCGCGCTGCCGGAGCCGCTCGCGTCGCTGCTCGCCGACCCGTCGCCCCTGATCGCGATAGTCGACACGCAGCCGCGGACGCTCGTGCACGGGGACGCCTGGCCCGGGAACGTTCTGGCGACCGGACGGATGGACTTCGTGTGGCTCGACTGGGCCGGGTCCGGTGCCGCGCCGGCCGCGCTCGACCTGGCCGTCTGGCTGTACGGCTCCCCGTGGGCGCCCGGCGCGGCCAGCCCTGAG
>CAZDXK010000184.1:0-4315 GCA_964509215.1 uncultured Actinomycetes bacterium
CCGTCTAGTTCTTCGATCAGCCACGGCATCGCGCCGGCCGTGAGCTCGCGGTACCGCAACGCGAGCGCGAGCTGGTCGGCCCGCGTCCGACCCGCGGGGAGCTCGTCGTCGAACGCCACCGAGCGTTGCAACACGTCGGCGCACGCATCGCCGATCTGCCGGCCGACGTCGCGGTACGAGCCCTCGAACCGAAGGATCGGGATCGTGTGTGGCGTGACCATGTGCGTCATCCCGTGAGCACCGGGGGCGGCGGAGGCACGGGCGGCGGTCCGACCGCCGGCATGTCCGTTCCCGCGGCGTCGGACGTCACGCGGCCTGCCGTCCGGGCCGCGATCACGAGCGCCCCGAGTCCCCACACGGTCGCCGCCAGCCAGACGAGGCCTCCGGCGACCGGGATCAACGCCAGGAGGCGCAGGATCCCCCAGCCCGCCAGGAACGCCAGCAGGCGATGGGTGGGTGCCGCGACCAACCGTCGCCCGAACGTGTATGCCCCTGCGGTGTAGCCGAGCCAATAGAGCAGGCCGAGCGCCAGGAGCACTCCGACCCCGAACGGGATCCCCACCAGGATCCCGATCGCCACGAACGCCACGAGCGGCGCGCCGATCAGCAGCAGGAACCCCAACCCGATCGACGCTCCGAGCCTGTCGATCCCGCTCCGAGCGGTCGCGTCCATGGCCCTGGGCACGAACAGCACCAGCAACAGCCCCAGCAGGAACGACGAGACCGACGTGGCGAGCCACACCAGGATCCGGCTGACCACCGTGAAGCGTCCGAGGTTGATGTCGAGGGAACGCACCGGCCGGACCCGGCCGCCCACGGTCGCGTCGGGCGAGATATCGGCCGTGTCTGCCGAGACCACGTCGCCGTCAACCCGCGCGTTCGGGCCGAGCGTGACCCTGCCGTTGAGCGCAACGACGTTCTCGCCCACGTGCCCCGTCACCGCCACGTCGCCGTTGAACGCGACCACGTTGTTCGTGACGTCGCCGGCGATCGTGGCGTCGCCGTTGAAGATGACCGCGTCGCTCGCGCTCAGCCCTCGGGGCATGTCGAGGCGCCCGGTCAAGACGACGAACGCGTCCGCTCCGAACGGGTTGTTTGGGTCGAACGGTCCCTCCGCGAACGCGGGTGCGGCGATCGTCGAGAGACCGGCCGCGATCAACGCGACGGCCAGCGCCCTGCGTCCGATGTTCATGCCCACCTCCTCCGTGCCCCGGGAAGGCTACCCCGTCGTGAGCCGGGGAGCCTAGGACGTCAGCTCCGCGACGAGCGAGCCGAACGCCCCGAGGTATCGGTCGACGTCCTCCTCCGTCGCGGGAACCGGGCACGTAGGGCCGGCTCCGGCGATGGCCTCCCAGACCCCGCGGTTCGCCAGGTAGACGCGCGCCAGGAGCGTGAGCGGCATGTCCTTCGCCGCGAACGCCTCGAGCGCGTTCCGAGGCATCGCGGGCGCGAACGTCACGCCGGACCGCGGCCAGAACCGATGCGTGGTCCAGGGGAGCCCGGCGTCGAGGATCGCTTTCTCGATGCCGTCGGCGAGCCGCGTGCCCAACACGTGCGTGTGGATGTACGCGTCGTCGGTGAGGACCACGCCCATCGTCGCCCGCGCGGCGGCCATCGACAACGGGTTGCCGAAGAGCGTCCCGCCGGTCGCGATCACTTCCCTCTCGTCGGACCGCCCGCCCGGCTGCTGCAAGAAGTCGGCAACGGCCTCGGTCATGCCGTAGGCGCCCAGCGGCACCCCGCCGGCGATGGACTTCCCGATCGTCACGACATCGGGTTGCAGCGACCAGGTCCGCGTGAGCCCGCCGGGGCCCACGACGTGGGTGTGCGTCTCGTCGTACGCCAGCACGGTGCCGGTCTCCCGCGTGATCGAGCGGAGCGCGTCGTGGAACCCCGGCTCCGGCAGCAGCAGCCCCACGTTGTTCGTCAGCGCCGGCTCCGTGATCACGATGGCGACGTCGCGCGGTTCGAGGGCGGCTCGCAGTCCCTCGGGATCGTTGAACTGCACGATCTTCGTCTTGGAGGTGACGTCGCGCGGCAGGCCACCCGCCTCCGGAACGAGCTTGCCGTCCTGGAGGTCGACCAGCGCCTCGTCGAAGTGCCCGTGGTACTTCCCATCGAAGAACAGGACCTTGTCCCGGCCGGTCAGCGCCCGCGCGATCCGGATGGCCTCGGTATTCGCGTGCGTCGCGCTGAGCGTGAACTGCCACTTCGGCTGGCCGTACCGACGTCCCAGCTCCTCGGCGACCCACAGGGCGTCCTCGTTGGGGAGCATGAACTGCGCACCTTTCGCCACGCGTCGCGACACCGCATCCACCACCGGTTCCGGCGCGTATCCCGCGAACATCGACATGTCCGCGATGTTGAAGTCCGAGTACTCGTGGCCGTCGGCGTCGCGGAACCGCGCGCCCTTGCCTTCGGCCACGAACAGCGGCGGGTGGTCGTACGCCGTCCGGTGCCACGACATCGGAACGCCGTTGGGCATGGACGCCTTCGCCCTAGCCCAGAGCTCGGTCGATCGGGGGCGCGCCGCGACGAACGCGGCGTCCTCGCGGTCCTTGATGCGCTGGATCCGTTCGCGGTCGAGGTCTCCGGCAGCCGTCATGGCGGCTGCATCATCCCAGAGGCCGTTCGAGGATCATGAGCCAGCTCATCCGACGCTCGCCGTTCACCACGTCCGTGTCGAGGTCTGCTTCACCTTCCGGAACCCGGCTTTCTCGTACGCCCGGTGCGCCCGCTCGTTGCCGACCGGGGTGAGCAAGTCGACGCCTGTGGCGTCATGCGCTTCGAAGAGGTGTCGCGCGAGCAACGCCACGGCCCGCGAACCCAGGCCGCGATCGATCATGTCGGGCTCGCCGATGAAGATGTCGAGACCGTAGGAGCCCTCAATATCGGGGATGCCTATCTCCCGAGCCTCGCCGGCCTCGGCGGACCACGGGTAGAACTGCACGTAGCCGATCGGGCGATCACCGACGGTCATGATGCAACCGGTCACCCACGACCCGTCCTCCGCCCGCGGACCGTATCTCTCGACGACGCGATCGAACGTCGTCGGCGTCGGGTCGTCGTCGGTGCTCCACCATTCGGCGACATGGGGTTCGTTCCGCCATCGAACGAACAGCTCGTAGTCGGCGCGATCGTCGCGCATGCGACGGATGGCGAGGTCGCCCTCGCGCGCGAGCTCGTCCGAGTCGATCATGACAGGCATCCTGCCACGGCATTGACGCAGTCACCCGTCGCGATGATGCTGAGAGACAGGGGGACGTCGGATGGCCCAAGACGACAGGTTCGATCCCGCGTTGCTGAGGGGGCTCGTGCAGCCGCGACTGTCACGACGCCGGTTCCTCGGTGCTGCGGGGGTGGGCGCCGCGGGCCTGGGGTTGTCCGGGCTCCTGGCCGCGTGCGGGGGGAGCGCGGTCGACGCGTCGTCGCCATCGGCGAACGGCGCCACGGGGACGACGGGCGGCTTCGACTGGGCATCCCAGGAGATCACCGGACAGTTCACGTTCGCGAACTGGCCCCTGTACATCGACAGCGACAAGGTTGACGGCGCGCGGGTGCACCCGTCTCTCGATCTTTTCACGCACGAGTCCGAGATCGACGTCCACTACCTCGAGGCGATCCAGGCCTACGACGAGTTCTTCGCGAAGATCCGGGTATTGCTCGAGGCCGGGCAGCCGACCGACTACGACCTGATCGTCATGGGGTACCCCAAGTGGCTCCCACTGATGATGGCGAACGACTACCTGATCCCGCTCGACCACGAGCAGCTGCCGAACTTCGCGGCGAACGCGGCGTCGAAGTACAAGGACCCGGCCTACGACCGGGGCAACCGCTACTCGATCCCGTACATGTCCGGGATCACCGGCATCGGCTACGACCCGGAGCTCACCGGGCGCGAGATCACGAGCGTCATGGATCTGTTCGACCCCGCGTTCGAGGGCAAGGTGGGCATGCTCGGCGACACCGAGGACATGCCGAACCTCACGCTGCTGGGGATGGGCGTCGAGCCGAGCGAGTCGACCGAGGACGACTGGCGGGCGGCCGTGGACCTGCTCACGAAGCAGCGTGACGACGGGGTCGTCCGTCAGTACTTCGGCCAGAACTACGTGAACGCGCTCACGTCCGGCAACGTCGCGCTCACGATGGCGTGGTCGGCGGACGTCCTGCAACTCCAGATGAGTGGCTTTCCGCAGCTGAAGTTCGTCGTGCCCGACGAGGGCGCGATGCTCTGGACCGACAGCCTCTGCATCCCGGTGAACTCCGAGCATCCGCTCGACGCGCTGACGTTCATGGACTTCATCTACCGGCCCGA
>CAZDXK010000185.1:0-4307 GCA_964509215.1 uncultured Actinomycetes bacterium
CCACGACCTCGGTGAACACGTCGGCCATCGCGGCGGCGGCTGCGCCGTCGCACCGCGCATGGAACGCGACGATGCCGCCGAACGCCGAGACCGTGTCGCAGGCGAACGCCTTCGCGTACGCCTCCGCGGGAGTCGATCCCATCGCCGCGCCGCACGGGTTGTTGTGTTTGACGATGACCGCGGCGTTCGCGGGCAACGCCGAGGCCAACGTGTAGGCGGCGTCGACGTCAAGCCAGTTGTTGAACGACATCTCCTTGCCCTGCAAGACGTTCGCGCCGCCGAGCACGCCCGGACCCCCGGCTTCGACGTACAGCCCCCCTCGCTGGTGCGGGTTCTCGCCGTAGCGGAGATCGCCGATCTTCTCGTACGTCAAGCCGACGAAGCCCGGCAGCGAGTCGTTCGCGTCCTGCTGGGCGAACCACGCGGCCACCGCCGCATCGTAGGCGGCCGTGTGGGCGAACGCGGAGGCGGCCGCCGCGCGACGAGTCTCGAGCGTCAGGCCTCCTTCACGCCGGAGCTCGTCCACGATCTCCTCGTAGCGAGCGGGATCGACCACCACCCCGACGGACGCGAAGTTCTTCGCCGCCGCGCGCACCATGGCCGGCCCTCCGATGTCGATCTTCTCGATCACGTCCTCGAGATCGGCACCGCTCGCGACCGTGTCGCGGAACGGGTACAGGTTCGAGACCAGCAGATCGAACGGCTCGATACCGTGCTCGGCCAGCTCCTCGACGTGTTCGGACCTGCGTCGATCCGCCAGCAGCCCCCCGTGGATCTTCGGATGCAGCGTCTTCACGCGCCCGCCGAGCATCTCGGGGAACGCCGTCACCTCTTCGACCGGGGTGACTGGCAAACCCGCGTCGCTGAGCGTCCGCGCCGTTCCGCCGGAAGACACGAGCGTCGCCCCCAGCTCGACGAGCGATCGGCCGAGCTCGACGACACCCGTCTTGTCGTAGACCGCGATCAACGCCCGCTGAACGGGGCGGACGTCAGTCACCCGCCGGCTCCCGCATCCGAACGTGCCGGCCCTCGACCTGGAGCCGGCCTTCGATCAACGCTCGGACCGCGGCGGGGAGTTGCCGGTGCTCCGCCGCGTGGATCCTCGCCTCGAGCGAATCCCAGTCGTCGTCGGGCAGCACCTCGACCATCTCTTGGCCGACGATCGGCCCCGTGTCGACGCCCTCGTCGACCAGGAAGACCGTGACCCCGGTGACCTTCACCCCGTAGGCGAGCGCGTCGCGAACACCGTGCATCCCGGGGAACGACGGCAGGAGCGCCGGATGGATGTTCAGCCAGCGGCCCTCGTACACGTCGAGGACCCGCTTGCCCAGCAGGCGCATGTACCCCGCGCTCACCAACGTGTCGATGCGCCGGTCCTCCAGGAGCCCCAGCACGGCGAGGTCGAAGTCGGATCGGTCCGGGAAGTCCTCCGGCTCGATTACCGCGCTTTCGACACCCGCATCGCGAGCGCGATCGAGCGAACGGACGCCGGGTCGGTCCGACAGGACGAGCGCGATGTGGGGCCGGATGACCGCATCGTCCAAGAGCGTTTGAAGATTTGTGCCCGAACCCGAGACCAGCACCGCGATGCGCGCCTCCATCGGGTCGGACGCTACCACGCCGTTCGAGGATCCTAGACGGCGGCGTAAGCTTCGGCGATGCCGACGGAAGAGCGCACCATGAAGGACGCGGAGCGCTGCGCGACCCACCCCTCACGACTCACGGTCGGAACGTGCGATGTCTGCGGCCGACCGCTCTGCGTCGAGTGTGCGGTCCCCGTCAGGGGTCGGGTGCTGGGCGTCGAATGTCTGTCCGAGGTCCTCGGCAACGACATCCCCGCGTCGATCCCGCCGCGTCCATGGCGACGGCTCCTCTCGCCCGCCGATCGTCTCACCGTCGCGTTCCTCGCCGTCGCGTCGCTCGCCACGCTGCTTCCATGGACGCGCTTCAGCACCGGTTCGGGGTTCGCCGGAGCGTGGGCGTTCGACGTGCGCTGGTCGATGCTCGCCGTCGGCGCGGCGGTGATCGGCCTCGGTGTCTGCTTGTTCTTCGGCCGTCGCCCGTCGGTGGCGCGGACTGCGGCGATCGTGGGCGGAACGGTGGTTGTCGTTGGCTCGCTACTGGCCGCTCTGAACCCTCCGCCGTTCACGAAACCGGCGCTCGCACCGTGGATCGCGCTCGCCGCAGGCGCCGGAGCGGCGATCGCCGGGGCCTACGCGCGAGTCAGGTCCACGGCCCCGCATGTTTGACTCGCCCCCGAGCAGGGGCTTCAATCGACAGGGTTGCGAGGCGCTTGATGCGCCTCGGGTCATGTGTGCTCGAAAGGAGACAGGATGGAGAAGTCCGGCGGCTTCGACATGTCAAAGATGTCCATAGCCAGCAAGATCATCTTGGGGGCGGGGGTCCTGCTGCTGATCGACAGTTTCCTTTCATGGCAGAAGGTCTGCGTCTCGGACGTCTTGGGTGGGATCGCTGGTGTCGGCGACTTCTGCGTCAAGGCGAACGCTTGGGGTGGCAGCGGCGGATGGGCTGGCCTCATCATGGGGATCCTCTTGATCGCCCTGCTGGCCTGGGAAGGCATGCAGGCCGCGAACATGCAGATGAACCTCTCGATCGGCGTGACGCCGTCGAAGCTGGCCGCCTACCTCGGCTTCGGGGTCGTCGTGTTCGGGTTGATCAAGTTCCTGATCGCCGTCACCAACGAACCGGCGCTCTTCGCGTTCGTCGGCCTGATCCTCATCCTCGCGGTCGGCTACGGCGCATGGATGAAGTTCCAAGAGCCCGAGACCGCGGCGCCGCCGATGGCGCCAGGTGGCACTGACGGCGGCTTCACCGCCTGATCCTTCTCACCTCGTCCCGGAGCCCGGTCGCCGAGGTCGACCGGGCTCCGTCGTTCCCCCCGACCCGACCTGGGGTAGCCTTATGGGCCACCTGAAGGAGGACTCGGCGTGAAGAAGTGCCCTTACTGCGCGGAAGAGATCCAGGACGAAGCCATCAAATGTCGCTACTGCCATAGCGACCTGACGGTACCCGCGCCTTCCGATGCGACTCCGGTCACCGATCAGCCTGTTGCGGCGTCCGAGCCGGCCGGATCACCAGGGCCGACCCCCTCCGCGATGCCGGCGCCCACCAACGTCGGACCGACGGCCCCGGCGGCGTCTCCTTCACCTGAGCCCTCCATCCGCTACACGCACTCGGGCTACCGCTACGTCCTGGGCTTCGGGCCGGACCACTTCGGCATATGGGACCGGCAGGCTCCCTCGGCTCCCGCGGAGCGCTTCGCACGCACGGACGACGGCTGGCGCCAGTCGTGGACCCGGTTCGTCTCCCTGGAGCCCAACAACGTCGCGGTCCCGCAACCGGGCCAGAGCGGTGCGGCCGCCGACCCCACCGACAGCGATGTCATGCAGTACACCCACTCGGGCCAGCGCTACCTGTTGGGGTACGGGCGGACCTTCTTCGGGATCTGGGACCGGCAGACGCCGAACGCCCCGCTCGAACGCTTCGCGCGCGATGACGCCGGATGGGGAGCGGCGTGGCGACGGTTCACCCAACTCGAGACGCACTACACCGAGGTCGGGCTGGGCGGGACCGGCGCGTCGGGCTCGACGGGGACCGGCGTCCCCTCGTCCTGACGGCGGATCGACGCGCCGAGGACTCCCCCCGCCACCCCCCACGCGAGCGCAAGCAGGGCAGTCGGCAGCGGCCGTGGTCCGAGCGTGAGCGTCGTGCCCGAACCGTCCGCAGCGTGGACGATCAACTCCGCGCTCGCCATCCAGGTTCCGACGCCCACCAGGAGAGCGAACACCACGCCGGCGCCGGCGCCGCACACCACCGCTTCGCCTAGCCGAGTCCGCCCCCAGACCCGGGCGCCGGCGTACCGTCCGGCTGCGAGCGTGGCGAGCGCGGGGACGAGAACGAACGCCCAGTAGCCTGCGGGCATCGATCGATCCGTGATCGGGCCGGTGGTAGGCAGATCGGCGCCGCCGGCACGCGCGAGGTCATCGAGGAGGGCCGGCCACTCCAGGAGCGGTAACCGGCCAGGACAGGTCAGCGGGATCGTCCTGTCCGATCCCGACAGCTCGGTGCATCCCCCCATCGACGGCGCCAGCACGAAGAACGACTGATTCGGCAGCACCAAGGCGTACTGACCGAGGAGCAACACGGCGGCACGCGGCCCGTTCGACGACACGACCCGGGCATAGCTGGCAGTCCCCTGTGGCCGGACCGCCGCCAGCACCAACACGCCGACGGCGGCGAGGCCGAGCGCGCCGAGCATCGCCCGCCATCCGCCCACGAGCCACGCA
>CAZDXK010000186.1:0-4289 GCA_964509215.1 uncultured Actinomycetes bacterium
GTCCGGAGGAGCGGCCATGGATGTACGCCCGCCTGAGAACGAACCGCTAACGAGGCCGGGAGACATCCTGCTGTTCCACGGGCACGGCTTCGTGTCGTGGGCGATCCGACGCTTCGACGAGTCGGACGTCGATCGCGCGGCGATCGTGCTCAGGCCGGAGACGATGGCTGAGGCCACCGCCTCCGGCCTCCGGCATGTCGCGATCGAGCCCGCCATCGACGGCAACGCGTTCACGTACGTCCGACGGCTCACGACCGATGTCTCCCCGTTGTCCGTTACCGAACAAGCGTTGGCATTCTCGACCGACCTTCCTCCCACGAACGACCGGACCGTGCTGCTCGCCGTCCTCGCCATGACCAGGAGGCTGCCGATAGGCGAGCCGACGCTCAGGCGTCTCCTCTGCGCCTTGCTCGACCGTGCCACGGGAATCGTCGACCGCCTGCGCGTCCGCGGCAGAAGTCTCCTGTTCAGCTCGGAGTTCGTGTATCGCTGCTTCGAACGAGCGGACGATCCCCGGGCTACGATCGAGGTACGCCTGGCATCCGGCGCCGGCCATGGCTTGAGCTACGCTCCCTCGGCGGGAGCGACGAGGGCCGAGGCGATGCTGTGGGAGTGGGCATCCCACATCCCCGACCCGAAGCGTCGTACCGCGAAGAGGCCAACGGAACCGCTGGAGCCCTTGATCGCTGCGTTCGCTCGCGTGGACAGCCCGAACGACCCGATCGTTCCCCGCTCCTACGTCGCCGACGCCGCGATCGTTGAGCCCGCGAAACCCGTGGACGACGCGCAGCTCCTCGCGGCTTCGGTGCGTTTCCGCGACGCGATGCTCCGATCGGGATGGGGAACGGCATCGACCGGCGAGCCACGGCGCGAGGATCCGTGGGATCTGTTCCGGAAGGTAGCCTCGTTCGTCACGCCCGGGGACCTTCGATACAGCCACTCGCTCCAGACCATCACGTCGCTGCGTCCCTCCGTCCGCGAGGATCGCGGCCCGGTAGAGCGTAGGACGCGGGCGGAGCGAAGCGACCACTGACCGGGGTCGATCGCCTCGTGCTAAACGCCGCGCTCCGCCAAGATCGTCTTGAGCGTCGACATGGCATTCATCGCCGGAGGGAAGCCTGCGATCGCCGCGGTCTGCAGGATCACCTCTCGCAGTTCGTCGGGCGTGACGCCGGCCTTCAACGCGGCGCGCAGGTGCTGCGGGATCTGCGAGGAACGGCCGAGCGCGACGAGCGTCGCCACGGCGGCCAGTTCCCGGTCACGGAGCGAGAGCCCGGGCCGAAGGTAGATGTCGCCGTAGACGTACCGCACGATCGACCGGCCCAGATCGCCCAGACTTTCGACCGCGCGGAGTGCTCTCTCGTCATGGACCTCGAGGAACCGTGTGCGCCCTCGATCGTAGCGATCGTCGTCCGACATCTTGCAATCCTATGCGCCGGCCACCGTCACAGCCTCAGTGTCCACCGTTCCACAGGTGCATGACCGCGTAGGCACGCCACGGTCGCCAACGCTCGGCGTGCCCGCGCATCGCGGCTGGCGCGGACGGCAGTCCGAGCGCCTCGAACCCAAGCCGGACGCCAAGATCGGCCACGGGGAAGGCGTCCGCGTCACCGAGGGCACGCATCGCGACGTAGGCGACCGTCCACGGGCCGATGCCGGGCACCGCGAGGAGTTGCTCGGCCGTTGCCTCGCGATCCGCCTTCCCGGACAGATCCAGCTCACCGGCCGCGACGAGCTCGGCCACGCGTTGCAGTGTGGCTGCGCGCGCCATCGTGAGGCCGAGTGATCCAAGTGAGGTCCTGGCCAGCTGTTCGGCCCTCGGGAAGGCATGGGTGACGCCGCCGACCGGTCGTTCGAGCGGTGTGCCGCTTGCCTCGGCGATCCTCCCGGCGAACGTTCGAGCCGCTCGGACGCTGACCTGCTGTCCGAGGATCGCGCGCACCGCCAGCTCGAACCCATCGGCCGCCCCGGGCAGGCGGAGGCCGGGGGTGGCGTTGACGAGCGGCTCGAGCACGGGATCCGCCGAGAGCGCAACGTCGATCGCAGCAGGATCGGCGTCGAGGTCGAACAGCCGCCGCGCCGTCAGCACGAGCGCCCTGGGTTCGCCCACCTCTTCCGCGGTGACATGGAGCAACACCTCGTCCTTCCCGGGTATCGGCGTGAGGCCGATCACCGCGGGCAGACCGTCAGGCGTGCGCACCGCGCGACGGAACGTCGCTCCGTCGAACGACTCGACGCCTGGGATCGCGCGATCGCCCAGGAACCGCATCAGCGGATCCATCGCGAGAGGCGGGCGGTATCGGAGCCGACGCTCGATCGTCTCGAAGGTCACGACTTCCCGGGCTCCCGCGTCAGTGAGCCCGCGCCCGCCAACGTCCGTCATGTTCCGAGACGGAGATGGCGAGGTCGAAGCACCTCGTCACGTTGGCATCGGTCAGCACACTTCCTATGGGGCCGGAGGCGACGAGGTGTCCCTGCCTCAGGAGCGCCGCGTGTGTCGCGGTCCTCGGGATCTCCTCCACGTGGTGCGTGACGAGGACCGTCGTCGGGGACGCATCCGCGGTTGACGAGAGGGCTTCGAGCAGCAGCTCACGGCCTGGCAGGTCAAGGCCGGCCGCCGGCTCGTCGAGCAGCAGCAGTTCGGGACGTCCGAACAGCGCTCGGGCGAGCAACACCCGCTGGCGTTCGCCCTGACTGCACGACTCGAGCGATCGTCGCGAGAGATCCTCGCACCTCACGCGTTGGAGCAGTTCGTGGGCGAGTCGACGATCGTCGATGTCAAACGTCTGCATCCAGGGAACGAGGGTGGATCGTTTCCCCGTGAGCACCACGTCATTCACACAGAGATGGGGCGGGATGGCCTCCGCGACGTGATGCCCGACGAAACCGATCCGCTCGCGGATATCGCGGAGGTCTACCGACCCAAAGCGTTCGCCGAAGATCTCCACGATGCCCGACGTGGGATGCCGGATCCCGCCGGCCAGGTCCAACAAGGTGGACTTGCCGGAGCCGTTCGGTCCCAGGATCGCCCACGACTCGCCGCAACGGATCGTCAGCGACACCGGTCCCAGGACGGCGTTCGATGCGATCCTGATCGTCGCGTCGTCGATCCGGATGACGTTCGCCACACCGTTCAGTTCCATAGGTTCCTCAGTATGCCGAGCGGCACGGGTCCCCATCGGCCCCACTGCGGCCGCACGCGCCCCGGCGCAGGCAGCCCGCGCGACGCGACCGAGCGGCCCCATCTTCGCGCACCACGGTCTCTGGAGGCAGCGACTTGACGGTTGCGGGAGCCTCAACAAGTATCCGCCCTGGTTCGTTCTGAAGAGATTCGATCTGAAGAGAGGGGAGTGTCATGGTCGACGCAGACACGCAGCGCGACGAGCTCGTTGAGCGGTTGTTCTCCGCGGGTCTCGGGATGGCGGAGGTGTTGACGGTCTATCTCGGCGACACCCTCGGGCTCTATCGGGCGATCGAACGAGCGGGCTCGATGACGGCCCCCGAGCTGGCGAAAGAGACAGGGACCTTCGAGCGATACGCGAGAGAGTGGCTAGAGCAGCAGGCCGCCGCCGGGATCCTTTCCGTCGACGACGTGTCGGCGCGCGCTGACGCACGCCGATATCTCCTCCCACCGGGTCACATCGAGCCGCTCCTTGATCTCGAGAGCCCGTACTCGATCGCGCCGTTCTGCAAGTCGTTCGTCGCGGTGTCCGGCGTCATGCCGGACCTCGTTTCAGCCTTCCGCTCCGGAGGAGCGGTCGGCTGGAGCGCATACGGCCGCGACATGATCGAGGCACAGGGGGACTTCAACCGGCCGTGGCTCCTCGGTTCGCTCGGCACCGACTACCTCCCTTCGATCCCCGATATCCATGAACGGCTCATGAGCGAAGCGGGCGCGAGGGTCGCCGACGTCGCCTGCGGCGTCGGCTGGGCCGCCATCTCGCTCGCTCGGGCGTATCCGAGCATCACCGTCGACGGCTTCGACCTCGACGAGTCATCGATCGAGATCGCCTCGCGGAACGCGAAAGAAGCCGGCGTCGCCGATCGGGTGCACTTCGAGGCGAAGGACGCCGCCGATCCGGCGCTGGAGAGCCGGTACGACCTCGCGTTGGTGGTGGAGGCGATACACGATCTGTCGCAACCCGTCGCGGTGTTGCGCTCGATCAGGGAGATGCTCAAACCCGGAGGAACCCTGATCGTTGCCGACGAGCGAACCGAGGACTCGTTCACGGCTCCCGCCAGCGAGACGGAGCGACTCTTCTACGCCTACAGCGTCCTGTGTTGCCTGC
>CAZDXK010000187.1:0-4279 GCA_964509215.1 uncultured Actinomycetes bacterium
ATCACGGCGAGCTCGTCTTCGGGCAGGCTCGCGATCGGCTCGCCAGCGATCCGGATCTCCCCATCGGTGGGCGTCTCCAGCCCCGCGACCAGGTTCAGCAGGGTGGATTTCCCGCACCCGGAGGGCCCCATCACCGCGACGAACTCCCCGTCCTCGAAAGTGAGATCCACGCCGCGCAGTGCCCGCACGGGCACCTGCTCGTCGTCTTCGGCGGCGAAGGTCTTGCGCAAGCCCTCGATCTCGAGCGCCTTCGGCATGCTCGCTCGCTCCTTCCTCGCTCCTCGCTCTCCGACCACGCTACCCCTGTCGAAAGGGATGGTCATCAATGGCACCACTACTCCTTCCGAGGGTGAGCAACATCAAGCGGGGGAGGGAGGCACCACCTGACGGCGCCCTACGTCCGAAGTGTCGTCACGGCTGCTCTGAGTTCGCCCTCGAGGTCGTCGGTCGGCCGATCAAGAACACGCGGGGACCACAGGGGCCTCAGCGGATGCACCATGACGTCTCGCCTGGGCCGTGGCGACATGCGATCTCGAGAGATGGAGATCGGAATCATGCCGAGCCAGAAGACGATTTCCGATCCGTTCACGCCCCGCATGAACACGGACCCCCTGCGCGGAGGCCACAGCGACTTGGCGACCCTTCGCCCCGTGGCATGAACAAGGCCGGTGCTCACATGATCAGCGTCCGCGCGCGGTTGCGTCAATCGCGGCGCTCACCGACGAGCGGAGCCGTGTGGCACTCGCAATCGTCGTCGGAGCACGACGTCTCCGGCTCCTTGCCCGGCTCCCAGACGAGGTCGTGATCGTCCTCGGCGTAGAGGTAGTGGCAGCCGCACCAGTAGCAGACGTCGCGCATCACCTGATGCCAGTTGCCGTCGACATCCTTGCGTTCCGGCAGATTCAGCAGGTCGGCCATGGTGCCCCTCTCCTCACGACTATCCCCTCGGTCAAGCCGACGGCTTGGCCGAGGGGAAGACCTCCACCGGTTCGATCGCCGTGTCGCCCGGCGGCGTTATGTCGCGCACGACCAACATACCCCGGTCGACCGGCTCGGTATCGGGCAGGTGCACGACCGCGGGAGCGCGCGCCTCCGGCGGCAGCGCAGCGAGCCACGCGACGCCGATCAGGCCGACCAACGTGCCGCCCACGCCGCTGATCAATAGGACATCGCGCGAGCTCGGCAACACCGCGATCAACACGCCACCGAGCGCCGTCGCGACGAGCTGACCGGCGAACGCCACGCCGAAGTAGGCCGCGAACACCCTCCCCCGGAGATCGTCGGGGACGCGATGATGGATGAGGCTGCGCATGGAGACGCTCGCGACGCCGTTCGCCACGCCGCCGACAGCGAACATCGCGAGCGCCAGCGCGATGTTCGGGAACAACGCCGCGATCGCGACCGCAACCCCGCCCGTGATCGAGGAGAGCAGGACGGCGGGCGCAAGCTGTTCCCGGTGCAACCGTCGCGAGATGACGCTGGCGCCAACGACCATCCCCAGGAGCCATACCGCGGCGAGGGCGCCGTACCCCCAGTTGCCGGCGTTCAAGAGCTCCGGATCGTTCGCGAAGAACACCTCGGCCACGTTGTCCATGGTCGCGAACAGGACGGTCGCCGAGACGGCGGCCACGCCGATCAGCAGGACGCGGTCGCGTCGGATGAAGGCGAACCCTCGCCGCGCCTCCCTCTTCATGCGGCCGCCCTCCGGGACCGGTTCGGACGGGCGACGGACCGTGAGCGACGCCGCGGCCGACGTGATCATCAGGAACGTGATGGCGTCGAGGAGCAGCGCGGCCCTGGTCCCCCGGTCCGCGCCGAGCGCCCCGGCAAGTCCACCGGCGATCAGCGGTCCGGCGACCATGCCGACGTACCGGATGGTCTCCATGTTCGCGTTCGCCTCGGTGAGGTCGTGCTCGGAGACCGCCTCGGGAACGATGGCGAACACCGCCGGCGACGCGATCGATGCGGCCGACCCCAGCAGGAACGACAGCGCGACGACCAACCACACGGGCTCGGCGAAGGCCAGCCCCACGGCGATGAGCGCCTGCGCCGCCGAGGCGAGCGCGAGCGTCCCGGTGGTCTCGGTCCGGTCGACGATCAGTCCCGCGAGCGGTGCGAACACGACGAGCGGGACGATCCCGGCGAGCAGCACGGCGGCGACGGCGATGCCCGACCCGTCGCTCAGCTCGAAGACTTTGATCGTGAGCGCCACCAGGGCGAGCTCGTCGCCGAACGATGAGAGTCCGTTCGACAGGGTCAACAGTCGGAAGTCGGGCGAACGTAACAGCCGCACCGGCGCATGGTAGTCGCGGCAAGATCCCGATGCATCGCCCGAACGGGCGAGAACCAAAGGTGGGCCGTTGGGGCGCGTCTCACCTCGCGGCCGCGCGGATGCGGGCGAGTGTGGCCTCGCGCCCGAGCAGCTCCAGGGATTCCGGCAGCGGCGGCGAGACCTTGGAGCCCGTCGCCGCGGCGCGGACGGGCTCGAACGCCTTGCTGCGATTCAGGCCCTCGGCCGTCCCGACGGCGTCGAGCGTGGCCATGATCGCCGTGTGCTCCCACGGCTCGAGGGCCTCGAGCGCGTCCGCGACGTTCGCGAGGTACCCCGGGGGCGCCTTCGCGATGGTGTCGCGCGCCTTCTCGTCCGGCACGACATCGTCGGTGAACAGGAAGCGCAGGAGCGTCGCCGACTCCGTCAGCGTCTTCATCCGCTCGCGCACGATCGGCATCGCCGCGCGGAGCGTCGCCGGGTCCGGGAGCAAACCGGCCTCCGTCAGGAAGTGCACGCAGCGAGCCGCGAGCTCGTCCTCGTCGAGCGACTGGATGTAGTGGTTGTTCATCCACCCGAGCTTCTTCGTGTCGAACGCGGCCGGGTTGCTCGACACACGCGACAGGTCGAACGCCTCCACGAGCTCTTCGCGCGAGAAGAACGTGGTCGACTCGTCCTTCGACCATCCGAGGAGCGATAGGTAGTTCATGAGCGCCTCGGGCAGGAACCCTTGCTCGCGGAACGCCTCGATCGATGTCGACCCGTGGCGCTTCGACAGCGGCTTGCCATCCATCCCGAGCACCTGCGGAAGGTGCGCGTACCGCGGCGGCGTCCCGCCGAGCGCCTCGATCACGGCGGCGTTGCGGGGAGCGCTCGCCAGCAGATCGTCCCCGCGGATCACGTGCGTGATCTCCATCAACATGTCGTCGACCGCCACCGCCAGCAAGAAGACGGGCGTGCCGTCCGACCTGACCAGCACGAAGTCGCGGAGCTGACCCGCCGGGAATCGCACCTCGCCCTTCACCAGGTCGTCCACGACCCATCCCCGGTCGGGCATGGCGAACCGCACCGTGAACGGCCGCCCCTCCCGCTCGAACGCGCTGCGCTCGCTTTCGGTCAGCCGCAGGCAGCGGCCGTCGTCGCCACCGGGCGGCGCCCCGCTCGCGATCACGGCCTGCTTGGTCGCTTCGAGCTCATCGGCCGTGCAGTAGCAGTTGTAGGCGTTCCCGTCCGCGATGAGCCGGTCGACGAGCTCGTGGTAGATGTCGATGCGCTGCGATTGCCGGTACGGGCCGTGCGGACCGCCGACGTCTGGTCCTTCGTCCCAGTCGAGCCCGAGCCATCGCAGCGAGTCCAGCACGCCGTGGTACGCCTCCTCCGTGACCCGGCTGGCGTCCGTGTCCTCCACGCGCAGGACGAACGCCCCGTTGTTGTGGCGGGCGAACAACCAGCTGAACAGCGCGGAGCGCGCGTTTCCCACGTGGATCGAGCCGGAGGGTGCGGGCGCGAACCGGCAACGGACCGGGTGCGCGAGGTCCGCCACCTAGGCCACCACGGGGCTCGAGAGCGTGCCGACGCCCTCGACCTCGACCTCGACGACGTCGCCTTTGGCGAGCCTGCCCACACCCTCGGGCGTCCCAGTCAACAGGACGTCGCCGGGCAGGAGCGTCATGAACTCGGTGATGTACTCGATCAGCTCGGCCACGCCGAACACCATGTCGGAGGTTTGCGCGGCCTGCCGGATCTCGCCGTTCAGACGCGTCTCCACCCGGATGTCGTTCGGATCGAGCTCCGTCTCGACCCACGGCCCCAGCGGACACGAGCCGTCGAACCCCTTCGCCCGTGCCCATTGGTCGTCCGTGTGTTGGAGGTCGCGGAGCGTGACGTCGTTCGCGCATGTGTATCCCAGCACGTAGCGGTACGTGTCCTCGGCGCGCACGCGGCGCGCGAGCCGGCCGATCACCACGGCCAGCTCGCCCTCGTAGTCGACGCGCTTGCTGATCGGCAGCA
>CAZDXK010000188.1:0-4274 GCA_964509215.1 uncultured Actinomycetes bacterium
TCGCCTGCCTAGGGCTGGATGGTTGTCGTGGTGCTGACCGGGCCCGAGCCGGACTTCCGTTGGCGCGAGCTCGGGCGCGACGTCCGCGAGGTCGCCTCGCGATTCGGCGTGCTCGAGTGGGTGAGCCTCGGAGCGATCCCCGCCGCGGTCCCCCACACGCGCACCGTCCCGATCCTGGCGACGGCGTCCAAGCCGGGGCTCCTGCACGAGGACGAGCAGCAGGGTCCGCAGGGCCTTCTCCGCGTGCCCTCGGCGGCCCTGTCGACGATCGAGCTCGAGATGTCGAGCAGCATCCCCACCGTGGGTTTCTACGCCCAGGTCCCGCACTACGTCGGCGGCTCGTACCCGGCGGCGACGATCGCCATCTTGGAACACGCCGCGAGGCACCTCGACGTCGAGCTCCCGCTCGGCCCTCTTGCGGAGGAGGCCATGACCCAGCGACAGCGCCTGGACGCGGCCGTAGCCGCAGACGAGGACTCGCGCACGTACGTGGAACGACTCGAGTCCGTCGTCGACAACGAGGAGCTCCCCACCGGGGACGAGCTCGTCTCGGAGATCGAGCGGTTCCTCCAGCAACGAGACGGCGGCGGGTCCGGTCAGGGACCGCTCACTTAGCGGCCGCGGACCTCACCCTTCTGACGTGGCCGGATGCGCCGTCGCCTGGTGGGCGACGAGCTCTTCCTCCTCGGAGAACATCGCTCCACACGTCGGGCACTCGAACCCCGCGCCCGCGCCCTCCCATGCTTCCGGCAGCTGGTGCTCGTGCTGCTCGAGCTCGCGATCGGTCTCGAAGCTCTCGCCACACACCGGACATCGAACGGCCATCGGGTGACCTCCTCGAGGGTTCGGCCCACGTGTAGCATCCCCAGCCTCCCGGCAAGCCGAAACCTGCACCGCGCCAGGGGAGCCGCCGCTCGAGACGGCACCCTGAGCCCGTAGGCTGTCGCGCCGATGGAACCCGCACCGCCGCGGCCGACCCTGCGAGGCAACATCCGGAGCATGCCGGGCTCGGCCTGGGTGCTGTTCGCGGGCTCGTTCGTGAACCGACTCGGCACCTTCGTGCTTCCCTTCATCACGCTGTACCTCACGAGCCGGGACTTCTCGCCGCCGCAAGCGGGGGTCGCGATCGCCGCCTACGGTCTCGGAGGTCTCCTTTCGCAGGTCTTCGGTGGACTGCTCGCCGACCGGATCGGCCGGAAGAACGCGATCGCCCTGTCGATGACGTCCGCAGGCTTGCTGACCCTTGGGCTCTGGCAGGCGGACACGCTCGCCCTGATCTACACGCTGATGTTCGCGTTGGGATGCATGGGCGAGCTCCACCGGCCGGCGGCGGGCGCCTTGATCGCCGACCTGCTGCCGAGCGCGCAGCGCGTCACGGCGTTCACGCTCTACCGGTTGGCCGTCAATGTCGGATGGGCGGTCGGTCTCGCGCTCGGCGGATTCCTCGCCGAGCGATCGTTCGACTACCTGTTCATCGGCGACGCCGCCACGTCGATCGCGTTCGGCGTGATCTCGTTCGTGGCACTGCCGCACGGCACCCGGACGGCTCGGCGGGAGGAAGCGCACCTGCAGACGGCGCGCGCGTCGATCCTCGCCGACCGCGGCTTCCTCCTGTTCCTGGCCGCGGTCCTGATCACCGGATCCGTGTACTCACAGAACGTATCCACGCTTCCGCTACACATCCGCGACGCCGGCTACGCGCCCTCGACGTACGGGCTGCTGCAGTCGCTGAACGGCCTCACCGTGGTCCTGCTGGAGCTTCCGATCATCGCCTGGACCCAACGACACAACCGCTTCCGCGTGATCGCGCTGGGCCACCTGTTGATCGGGCTCGCGTTCGCCTCGCTCCTGTTCGCGAAGAGCCTGCCCCTCCTGGTCCTGATGATCCTGATCTGGACGTTCGGCGAGATGATCGAATCGCCGGTGGCCTCGGCGATCGCGGCCGACCGGGCGCCGCCACACGCGCGTGGCCGGTACCAGGCGGCGTTCGGCTCGATGTTCGGAGTGGCGTGGATCCTCGGTCCCACGCTCGGGACGCTCGTCTACGACGAGAACCACGCCTGGCTCTGGGGTGCCTGCGGGGTCCTGGGCGGCGTCGCCGCCCTCATCTCGCTGACCGCTCGCCGGTACCCCGTGCCTGCGACCAGGGGACCAGTCACGCGACTTGACGCTCCAGCACCTAGCGGTTAGATATATCGAAGCGATATACTGAACCGATATATCGGAACGCCATATACCGCAACGCTAGGTTCGAAAAGGGGAGTAGGGATGCTGGAGCTCGCGATCTTGGGACTGCTCAAGGAGCGGTCCATGCACGGCTACCAGCTCTCGAAGCGCCTCACCGACACCCTGGGCGGGTTCTGGCGGGTCTCCTACGGCTCGCTGTATCCCTCGCTGAAGCGCCTGGAACGCCAGGGGTCGGTCGAGCAGGTCTTCGACGAGCAGGAGGTCGGTCGCCGGAAGAACGTGTATCGCATCACCGAGCGGGGCGAGACCGTGTTCCGGGAGCTTCTGGACGAGGCAGGCCCCGACGCAACGGGCGAGGACAACCGCTTCCGCGTTCGTCTGGCATTCTTCAAGTACCTCGCGCCCGACGCGCGCATCCGGCTTCTCGAGCGCCGGCGCGCGTTCCTCGAACAGCGACTCGACACCATCACGGGCTCGCTGACGATGAACCACGACACCTACACGCTCTCGTTGATGCAACACGGTCGTGAGACGACCGAGCAGGACATCGCCTGGTTGAACGGGCTGATCGCGGCCGAGCGCCGCACGACGGAGACCACCGCGACCGGCGCCCCGAAGCGCCGGGAGCAACGAACCATCCGCAGGAAGGAGCGCACCACATGAGCAAGGTCAGACTGGCGATCGTCGGCGTGGGGAACTGCGCGTCCGCCCTCGTGCAAGGGCTCGAGTTCTACAAGGATGCCGACACGGACGACGCCGTTCCCGGCCTGATGCACGTCGATCTCGGCGGCTACCACATCCGGGACATCGAGGTCGTCGCCGCGTTCGATGTCGATGCGAAGAAGGTGGGCAACGACGTCGCCGAAGCCATCCTGTCCGAGCCGAACAACACGATCCGTTTCGCCGAGGTGCCACATCTGGGGATCTCGGTGCAGCGCGGTCCGACGTTGGACAGCCTCGGCCGCTACTACCGCGAGACGATCGACGAGTCCGACGCGCCACCGGTCGACGTCGCCCAGGCTCTCCGCGACGCCGAAGCCGATGTGCTCGTCAGCTACCTGCCCGTCGGATCCGAGGAGGCCGCCAAGCACTACGCCCAGGCGGCGATCGACGCCGGCGTGGCCTTGGTCAACTGCCTTCCCGTGTTCATCGCCTCGGACAAGACGTGGGCGGCGAAGTTCGTGGCCGCCGGCGTGCCGATCATCGGCGATGACATCAAGAGCCAGGTCGGCGCCACGATCGTGCACCGCGTCCTGACCAAGCTCTTCGAGGACCGGGGCGTGAAGCTGAACCGGACGTACCAGCTCAATTTCGGCGGCAACATGGACTTCATGAACATGCTCGAGCGCGAGCGACTGGTCTCGAAGAAGAAGTCCAAGACGCAGTCGGTGCAGTCACAGCTGCGCAAACCGCTCGATAAGAGCGACATCCACATCGGCCCTTCCGATCACGTGCCATGGCTCGAGGACCGCAAGTGGGCGCAGATCCGGCTCGAGGGCCAGGCGTTCGGCGACGTGCCGCTGAGCATCGAGCTGAAGCTCGAGGTGTGGGACAGCCCGAACTCGGCCGGCATCGTGATCGACGCGGTTCGCTGCGCGAAGCTCGCCCTCGACCGCGGCGTCGCCGGACCCCTGATCGGCCCGAGCGCGTACTTCATGAAGTCGCCGCCGGTCCAGTTCAGCGACGAGGCCGCGCGCGAGATGGTCGAGGGGTTCATCATCGGCAACGGCGCAAGCAAGTCGGCCGACTGGACCGCGTTCTTCGACACGGAGCACGCCGAGGCCTAGCCGGAACGCCGGCCTTCTGGAGTCACCGCGCCGTCTGAGCGCGGTCCCCTACCATCCGTTCCATGCAGGGGACGGTGGCCCGGGCGCGTGAGGCGCTTCGGAGTCCCGACTTCCGGCGCCTGTTCGCGATCCGGCTCGTCTCCCAATCGGCGGACGGCCTGTTCCAATCGGCGCTCGTCGCCTCCGTCGTGTTCTCACCCGAACGGCAGAGCACGACGATGGGGTTCGCGATCGCGACCCTGATCGTCTCGCTCCCCTTCTCCATCCTCGGCCCGTTCACCGGTGTGTTCATCGACCGTT
>CAZDXK010000189.1:0-4257 GCA_964509215.1 uncultured Actinomycetes bacterium
ACTCAAGGAGCGCCTCACGCCCCCACAAAAAACCGACCCCCGTCGGACCGCACATCTTGTGCCCGGTTCCGACATAGAAGTCGCAACCGAGCTCCTGAACATCTACTGGCATGTGCGGAACGGCCTGTGCCCCGTCGCACACTACGATCGCTCCTGCCTCGTGGGCCATGGCCGCGATCTCGGCAACCGGATTAATTGTCCCAAGGACATTGGAGACATGGGTCACGCCGACGACCTTGGTGCGTTCGGACAACAGTTTCGAGAACTCGCCCAGATCAAGCGTGGCGCCGTCGTTGACCGGGACGGCTTTGAGGGTCGCGCCCGTGTCGCGACATGCGAGCTGCCAGGACACCAGGTTCGAGTGGTGTTCCATCTCGGTGACGAGAACCTCGTCGCCTTCAGATAGGTTATGCCTTCCCCAGGCGTACGCGAGGAGGTTAAGGCTCTCGGTCGCCGATTTGGTAAAGACGACCCCGCGCGGCCCGGGGGCCCCAAGCAAATCCGCCAACTTCTCGCGGCCGCCCTCGTAGAGTTCCGTGGCTCGCTGCCCCAGAGTGTGGACCGAGCGGTGAACATTGGAGTTGTCCTCCCGGTAAAACCGAGACACTTCGTCGATGACGGCCGTCGGCTTCATCGAAGTGGCGCCGTTGTCCAGATAGACGAGCGGATGTCCATTAACCTTTTGGTCGAGAGTCGGAAAGTCCTTCTTGATCTGCTGGGCATCCATCTTCGTCAAATCCTAGCCTTCGTCGGTCAGTTCGCCTTCGATTCCCAACTCGCTTCGAAACTGCTCGTAGCCTTTGGCTTCCAGATCGAGTGCCAGCTCTTTCCCGCCGCTTCTGACGATCCGGCCACCGATCAGCACATGCACGAAGTGAGGCTCGATGTAATCGAGCAGCCTTTGGTAATGGGTGATGACCACCATGCCACGAGTGGAATCGTGCACTTTTAAAACACCTGCGGAAACCTCCTTGAGGGCATCGATGTCAAGGCCTGTGTCGGTCTCATCTAGCACCGCCAATTCCGGGTCGAGCACTGCCATCTGCAAGACCTCCGATCGCTTGCGCTCCCCGCCCGAAAATCCGGCGTTCACGTAGCGATGGATCATCTCGTCGGATACTTCGAGCAAGTCCATCTTGGTTTGCAGGTACTTGCGGAACTCCATAGGGCCGAGTTTTTTGTCGGGGTAAACGGCGTTATATGCGGTTCGCAGGAAATTCACTACGGAGACGCCGGTGACCTCGGTGGGATATTGGAACGCAAGAAAGATGCGGCGGCGCGCACGCTGGTCTGGTGTGAGGCCGCTGATGTCATCGCCCCTGTGCACGACCCGGCCCCTCGTCACCGTGTATCCGGGCTTGCCCATCAGAACGTTTGCAAGTGTCGACTTGCCCGAGCCGTTGGGACCCATGATGGCGTGGATCTCGCCAGGCGAAACTTTCAAATTGATCCCTTGAAGGATCAGTTTGTCCTCGACCTTAACGTGAAGGTCCTCGATCAAAAGAATCGGTTCGGTCATGTCTGTAGTTCCTCTCTTGGTCTTACATAAACATCATCATTCTCAACTTTCACTTCGTAGACAGCTATTGGCTGCGTCGCGGGAGCGTTCAGGACTTCTCCCGTTCGCATGCTGAACTTTGAGCCGTGCTGTGGGCATTCGATCTCATCGTACTCGAGCCACCCCTCGGACAGATTGACGTACTCGTGCGAACAGATGTCGGTCGTGGCAAGGAATTCGCCCTCCACGTTGGCGAGACACAGCGGCTCCTGGCCAGCATGAACCTGCTTGACATCGCCGGGTTTGAGCTCACCGACGCCCGCGACTCTCGCCCATTCGCTCATCGGTCGAACTTGTCCACTATGGCTTGGATGACCATGTCGCGCACTTCGGGGATGTTGATCTTGGCGGCCACTTCCTCGAAGAAACCGTCGACGATCAGGCGCTCGGCCTGGTCGCGAGGAATTCCGCGGCTCTCGAGATAGAAGATCTGCTCAAGATCGATCTGGCCGACGGATGCGGCATGGCTGCATCGGACGTCGTTGTTTTCGATTTCAAGCTCCGGCTTGGAGTCGGCCCGGGCGTTGTCGGACAGAACGAGGTTCCGGTTGGTCTGGTAGGCGTCGGTTTCTGCGCCGTTTGGCCTTACATGAATGAGGCCGGAGTAGACCGTATGAGCATCTTCCCGCAGCGCCCCCTTGTAAAGCAGATCAGAGGTGCAATGCGGGGCGCCGTGATCCTGCAGGGTTCTAAAATCGAAATGCTGACCGCTGTCGGCCAGGTAGAGCCCTAGCATCTGTGCGCTGGCCCCTTCGCCGCTCATTACGGTTTCGACCTCATGACGCGCGAACTGGGCACCCAACGAAAGGACCAAGCTGCGGTAGGCCGCATCCCGATCGATCAACGCGCGCTGCCGGTGAAAGTGCCAAACTCCCGCGTCGTGATCCTGCAAAGTGACGACATTCACGCGAGAGGCTTGCCCGGCAAAGATTTCGAGGGCCGTTCCCGCGAAGCCGGGGCTTGCCCCACTGACAAATCGTTCGATGAAAGTGACCTCGGCCCTCTCTTCGGCGACGATCATGGAGTGCGGGAATATCGACCCGCCCACCTCCTCGATCGACCGCAGAACTTCGACGGGCTTTACCACCGTCTTCCCCCTGGGCACATACAGAAATGTTCCCCCTTGGAAGAACGCGGCGTGTAGAGCGTCGAAGATGTGCCCGGTGTGATCCACCTCGGTCAACAGCCGGTCTCGCACCAACTCGGAGTGCTCCGAGATGGCGCTGTGGATGTCGGTGAAGATAACGCCGTCGGCATCCGGCTTTGGGTCGAGGCGCTTGGGCGGCGCGGGGGGGCCGAAGGGCTCGAATGAGAACCTGAGCGCTCGCAGGTTCGTGTAGCGCCAGTCTTCGTCTTTTTCCCCCGGCAATTCCAGTTTTTCGAAGTGCTCGAATGCCTCCAGCCTGCGATCCAGAACCCATGTGGGTTCAGTCAGCGCGGCACTTAGGGATTCAACGTTTTGGCGTGTAAACATTTGAATGAGCGACCTTCGAGAATCCCGGTTCAGCCGACGGAGCCCTCCATCTGCAACTCGATCAGGCGATTCAACTCCACCGCATATTCGAGGGGCAATTCCTTTGTGATCGGCTCGATGAAGCCCCGCACGATAAGACTCATCGCCTCGACCTCATCAATCCCCCGACTCATTAGGTAGAACAGTTGCTCGTCGCCGATCTTGGAAACCGTCGCTTCGTGACCGACGGACCCGGTTTGTTCTTCGATCTCGTTATACGGATACGTGTCGGAGCGCGATTTTTCGTCGAGGATCAAGGCGTCGCACCGGACGTTGCTCTTTGCATTCGTGGCCCCATCGTCCATGCGCACAAGCCCTCGATAACCCGCGCGGCCCCCGTCCTTTGAAATCGACTTCGATACAATCGTCGACTGCGTGTTGGGGGCGACGTGGGTGATCTTCGCGCCGGCATCCTGATGCTGACCCTGGCCTGCGTAAGCAATCGAGAGGATTTCGCCTTTGGACCCCTCGCCCTGCAAGATGACCGCCGGATACTTCATGGTCACTTTCGAGCCTCCATTGAAGTCGATCCATTCCATCGTGGCGTTCTTGTGGGCAACCGCACGTTTCGTTACGAGGTTGTAGACGTTGTTGGACCAGTTCTGGATCGTCGTGTAGCGGCAGCGCGCACCTTCCTTGACGATGATTTCGACAACGGCTGAGTGCAAAGAGTCGCCGGAGTAAACGGGAGCGCTACATCCTTCGATGTAGTGCACCCATGAACCCGGCTCGCAGATGATCAGAGTCCGCTCGAACTGACCCATATTCTCTTGATTGATGCGGAAGTAGGCCTGGAGAGGAACTTCGACAGAAACACCCTCGGGTACGAAGATGAAACTCCCACCCGACCAGACAGCCGAGTTCAGGGCGGCAAATTTATTGTCGTTCGCCGGGATGATCGATCCAAAGTGCTCCTTGACGACTTCGGGATACTCACGGAGAGCCGTGTCCATGTCGGCAAAGATCACGCCGACGTCTTCGAGTTCCTTCTTGGTGGAGTGGTATACCGACTCGGACTCATACTGCGCGGACACGCCTCCCAGGAAGTTCTTCTCGGCCTCGGGGATTCCCAACTTGTCCCAGGTGTCCCTGATCGCTTCGGGCATGTCTTCCCAGTTCTTTACCTGGTTGGTCGGCTTGATGTAGTAGTAGATGTCGTCAAAGTCGATGCCGGAAAGGTCGGCCC
>CAZDXK010000190.1:0-4240 GCA_964509215.1 uncultured Actinomycetes bacterium
GTAGAGCTTGGCCATCGAGCACTGCGCGTGCTGAAGCTTCACGTCGAGCCCTGCATCGATGTTCTCCGCGAGACGGTAGGTCATGAGACGCGCCGCCCAGAGCTCCGTCAGCGAGTCGGCGAGCATGTGCGCGATCGCCTGGTTCTCGATGATCGGCCGGCCGAACTGCACACGCTCCTTGGCGAACGCCGTCGCCTCCTCGACGAGCCGCTCCGCGGCACCGCAGCAGCGCGCAGCGATCATGAGCCGCTCGTACCGGAACCACTCGTACGTGAACGCCAGGCCGTCGCCCTCCCGGCCGAGGAGGTTCGAGACGGGGACGCGCACATCTTCGAACGCCACGACCGGATGCTGGTCCGCATACGTGTGGGAATAGCGTGGCACGCGGACCACGCGGACCCCCGGCGTGTCGTGATCCACGAACAGCATCGCGTGCTCGCCGACGTGCTCGCTCGTTTGCGCGCCCGGTTGTTGGCCGTCGACGATCTTGCCCTGGAAGAAGCAGTAGTTCGCGGTGTTGAACGACGTCACGTGCATCTTGACGCCGTTCAACACGTACTCGTCGCCATCGCGGCGGACCGTGGACGCGATCGAATCGACGTCAGAGCCCGCGCCCTCCTCCGTGATCGCGTAGCACTCGTGCCGCTCGCCGCGCACCGTGGGCAGGATCCACCGCTCGAGCTGCTCGGGGGTGACGACGGCGGGCGCCCACGCCGGCGGGGTGTGGACGCACCAGCCGAGAGCGTTGGTCACGCGGCCGAGCTGCTCGGAGACGAGCGTCTGCTGGAGCATCGTCATCCCGCCGCCGCCCAGCTCCTTCGGCATGTTCATGGCGAACAGCCCGAGCTCGATCGCCAAGCGGTGATGCCGCTCCATGGCCTCCTCCGGGATCCGGCCCTCGTGCTCCTCGGCGTGGACCTCCCAGGGGATCAGCTCATCATCGAGGAACCGGCGCGCGCGCTGCTGTATCTCGCGATCCTCGTCCGAAAGGGGGTACGACGTCATCGCGTTCTCACGCCAGGAACTCGAGACGATCCCGGTGCGCGGCCACACGTGCGAGCGTCTCGGCATCGATCTCGTGCTCGCGTTCGGGCTCTTCGACGTTCGGCCGCTCGCCGAACAGCTCGCCGGAGAGGTAGCGCTGCCCCGTGTCGGCGATCACCGTCACGATCCGATGGAACTCCGGATGCTTGTCCGCCACCTTCAGCGACGCGACAACGTTGATGCCTGACGAGGGCCCGCAGAGCAACCCCTCTTCGCGCGCGAGCCGCGCCGCCATGTCGATCGCCTCCGCGGTCGAGGCCGTCACGATGCCGTCCATCAGCGACAGATCGAGGTTGAGGGGGATGATGCCGTCGCCGATCCCGGGGACGCCGTGCGTGCCCCACCGCTGCTCAGAGAGCAGCGGGCACTCGGCGGGCTCCACCGCGTAGACGCGGACCGCGGGATCGTGCGCTTTCAGCGCGCGCGCCACGCCGCTGATCCACCCCCCCGTGCCCTGGGCGGCGACGACGGCATCCAGCTCTCCCCCGGTCTGCTCCCAGATCTCCTCGCCGGAGGCCAACTGGGCCTCGGGGTTGTCCGGGTTCTCGAACTCCGCCGGAACGAAGTACCGGCTGGGCTCGGCCGCGACCATCTTCCGCATCGTCTCCATCGCGAGGTCGATGTCGGTTCCGGCCCCCGGGGTCAGCACGAGCTCCGCCCCGTAGCCGCGGATCATCGTCTTGCGCTCCTCGCTCATGCCTTCCGGCATGACGATCACGCATGCGTACCCTTTGATCGCGGAGACGGCGGCGCAGGCGATACCGGCGTTGCCGGTCGTGCATTCGAGGATCGTCATCCCCGGTTGCAGATCGCCTCGTTCCTCTGCCCTCGCGAGCATGTACGAGTAGATCCGATCCTTGACCGAGCCGGTGGGGCCGTACCACTCGACCTTCGCCAGCAGCTCCACGTCGTCGGGAACGAGGCGGCGGAGTCGAACGAGCGGTGTCCTGCCGATCGCGTCGAGCAGCGTCGAGATCGGCCGCCGATGGGCATCCCATTCGATCGACATCCTCAGCGCCTCCCTGGCCGCGCCGCCGCTGTCACCCCGCGGCGCTCCGTCCACGATCCACGTACCCCAGCCTTCGCGACACCGCGTTGGCCGCTTCCACCGTGGATCGAGCGATGCGCGGCAGATCGAGCGGGCGCATCCGGAATGCCGGTCCCGAGACTGAGAGTGCCGAGACGACCTCTCCGTCGGCCTGCCGGACCGGTGCCCCGACCGCGTTCAGTCCCTCCTCTAGCTCCTCCAATGTCTGCGCGTAGCCGCGGATCTTGATGTCCTGGAGCTGAGAGATCAGCACTTCGGGATCCACGATGGTTGCCGGTGTCGCCCGCTCCAACGGTCGAGCGAGCAGTCGATCCCGCTCTGCCGGCGCCAGGTGAGCCAGCAGCACCTTCCCGTTGGACGTGCAGTGCAGCGGGGTACGCCGACCCACCCAGCTGACGCTCACGATCGCGCGGGTCCCCGAGACCTGGTCGACGTACACCACGGCGTCGCCCGAGAGCACCCCGAGGTTCACCGTCTCCCGGGTTCGTTCGGCCAGCTCCTCCAGGATGGGGTGGGAGGCCCGCACCAGGTCGAGGCCGGCCATCGCGGCGCCCGCCAGCCGGATGAGGCCGAACCCCAGCCGGTACTTCTCGGTGACCGGATCGCGTTCGACCAGGCCGCGCTCGGCGAGTGTGGCCACCAGGCGCGAGGCCGTCGCCTTGTGCACGTCGAGACGGCGTCCCAGCTCGGTGACGCCGAGCGAGCCGGCCTCGGCGATGAGTTCGAGCGCTCGCACGGCCCTGGCAACCGACTGGAGATTTCCGCTATCAGGGTTTCGCATGCCGCAACCTCTTCCGCTCAGTGCAACGCCAGCGGACCGTATGCTTGGGCATCGACGGCTGTCAAGGGAGCCGGCGGTCACGGGCCTGGGACCGCGCGTGGATGGCGGCGCTAGCCGTTGACCGAGAAGCTCGAGTTCGGGTTGATCTCGCGATTCCGCGAGTAGAAGCCCGCGTTGAGCACGACCCCCGAATACGGCACCTTCACCTTAACCGGACTCGCATCGTGGTCCTGCCCGTTCTCGCAGGCGTCGATCAGCTCCGCCATGAGGTGACCGACCACGGGCGCGTTCTTGAATTGGTTCCCGCTGGTTCCGACGGCCATGTAGAACCCACCCAGGTCCGACCTGTCGTACAAGGGGATCCAATCGTCGGACACGTCGTAGAGGTCGGCCAGCCCTCGCGGCTCCGACGGCACCTGCAGGCCGGGGATGCGGCGAGCAACCCGGTACACCTGAGCCTCGTACTGCGTCTTCGTCACCTCTCGATCGAAGTGGTCCGGCTCCTCCAGCCACACCTGCGGATCGCAGGGTGGATCCTCGCTTCCGATCAAGATGTTGTTCCCGGCCTCGGGACGGAAGTAGATCCCCTGATCGCCGTCCGACGTGTGGAACCCCTCGTGTTCGTAGTCGACCTCCGGCGGCGCCGGGACGATGTGCACCTCGTGGCGGAGCGCGCGGGTCTTGATGTTCATCGTCTCCTCGACGCCGGCCATCCGATTGATCACGAAGGAGTGAGGCCCGGCGACGTTCACCACGACGGGTGCGTCGATCTCCTCGCCCGAGTCGAGCGTGACCCCTTGCACACGCCCCCCGCTCCTTCGGATCTCGACGATCCGCGCGTCGAACAGGAACCTGCCGCCCTTCGCCTCGGCCGCCAGTTGCAGATCCCGGGTGGCGAGCTGAGGGTCGTTCACGTAGCCGGAACCGCTCGTGTAGATCGCCCCTTCGAGCTCCTCGTCCGGCTTGCGCCAGAAGTCCGCCCCCTCCGGTCGGCTGGGCGGCCAGAACTCGTGGACGTCGTAGTAGGGGACCCGGCTCTTCAGCGTGTCCGTGTCCCACTCCTCATGGTCGACGCCCAGGTTCCGGAAGTGCTCGAGGACCTTCTCGTGATGGCCGGTCTTGCTCTTGAGGAGCACCGTGCCGCACTGCATGTACTTGGCGATCTCGCGCCCGTTCGCATCGATCTCGAGGTAGTTCGGCCAGTCACGCCAGTAGGAGAAGCCTTCGTGGGCCATGGCGACGCCGTCCCAGGACGAGTAGTGGGCACGAACGATCGAGCACGAGCTACTGGTCGGGCCGTAACCCGCAGCGGGCAGCTTGTCGATGTTGAGGGTCTGGTAGCCGCGCTTGCAGAGCTCGAAGGCGGT
>CAZDXK010000191.1:0-4236 GCA_964509215.1 uncultured Actinomycetes bacterium
CACGCCGTGACGCACACGATCGGGGTGGTTCCCGGCGACGGGACTGGCCCCGAGGTCGTGAGCGAGGGGCTGAAGGTCCTCGACGCCGTCCGGCGGGTCGAGGGCTTCGAGGTTGATCTCGTCGAGTTCGACCTGGGGGGCGAGCGGTTCCTGCGGACGGGCGATACGCTCCCCGATGACGAGCTCGCGTGGCTGCGGCAGATGGACGCGATCCTCCTGGGGGCTGTCGGCCACCCCGACGTGAAGCCGGGGATCCTCGAGCGTGACCTGCTGCTGCGGGCACGGTTCGAGCTGGACCAATACGTGAACCTCCGGCCGATCGTGCGGTACCCCGGCGTGCAGACGCTGATCCCTTCCCACGGGGAGGACGACGTGAACATGGTGGTCGTCCGCGAGAACTCCGAAGGGCTCTACAGCGGCGCCGGCGGGTTCCACCGGAAGGGGACCGAGCACGAGGTGGCCGTGCAGGAGTCGATCAACACCCGGCACGGCGTCGAGCGGATCGTGCGCTACGCGTTCGAGCTCGCGATGCGCCCGGACCGGGGAAAGAAGCTCACTCTCGTCCACAAGACGAACGTGCTGACGTTCGCCGGCGACCTGTACCAGCGGGTCGTGGACGAGCTTTCGGCGGAGTTCCCCGACGTCGAAACGGACTACGTCCACGTGGACGCCTGCTGCATCTACTTCCTGGATCAGCCGAGCCGGTTCGACGTGATCGTCACGGACAACATGTTCGGCGACATCATCACGGACCTCGGCGCCATGATCCAGGGTGGTATGGGGATCGCCGCGGGCGGCAACATCAACCCGGCCGGCGTGAGCATGTTCGAGCCGATCGGGGGCACGGCGCCCGATCACGTCGGCAAGGGGACGATCAACCCCCTGGCGGCGATCGGAGCGGTGCAGATGTTGCTCGCCCAGCTCGGCGAGGACGGCGCGGCGGCGCGGGTCACCGACGGCATCCGGTTCGCGTGCGTGAAGATGGATTCCATGCGCGCGGGGGAGATGGGCTATCCCACATCGGGCGTCGGCGACCTCGTCGTGGAGAGGGCGACCGCGTGACCACGGCCGCCGCGGTGGAAAGACCCGGCGTGCGCCGGAAGGTCGAGCTCTACGACACCACGCTCCGAGACGGCGCGCAGCAGACCGGGCTTTCGTATTCCATCGAGGACCGTATGCGGATCCTCCACAAGGTCGACCAGCTCGGTGTGCCGTTCATCGAGGGAGGCTGGCCCGGCGCGAACCCTCGTGACACGGAGTTCTTCAAGCTCGCGACGAAGGAGACGCTCCTGCATGCCGCGCTCACTTCGTTCGGGATGACGCGGAAGGCGGGCGAGCGCGCGGAGGACAGCGCGATCCTGCGCGAACTGTTGGACACCGGCACCGAGGTCGTGTGCATCGTGGGTAAGGCGTGGGACCTGCACGTGCGGGAGGCGCTGCGGACCGACCTGGAGGAAGGGGTCGCGATGGTGCGCGATTCGATCGCGTTCCTCCGCGGGCAGGGCCGGCGCGTGTTCTTCGACGCCGAGCATTTCTTCGACGGGTACGGGAGCGATCGCGCGTTCGCGATGCGCGTGATCCTGGCGGCGGAGGAGGCCGGATCGGAACGGCTCGTCCTGTGCGACACGAACGGCGGGATGCTGCCGCTCGACGTCGCGCGGATCGTCGGCGAGGTCCACGGCCAGGTCGAAGCGGCGCTCGGCATCCACGTCCACAACGACGCCGGATGTGCGGTGGCGAACTCGCTGATCGCGGTCGAGCACGGCGCGTATCAGGTGCAGGGCGTGGTGAACGGGTACGGCGAACGAACCGGCAACGCCGACCTGATCCCGATCGCCGCGAACCTGGTCCTGAAGATGGACGCCGACTGCCTGCCGGACGGTGCGGTGGAGCACCTCACGGAGGTCGCGCACTACGTCGCCGAGGTCGCGAACGTCGCCCCCGACTCGCACCAGCCCTACGCGGGCCGGTACGCGTTCACGCACAAGGCCGGACTTCATGCGAGCGGGATCGCCCGCCTGGAGGAGGCCTACGAGCACGTGAAGCCGTCGTCGGTGGGGAACCGACGCGGGGTGGTCGCGAGCGATCTGGGCGGCGCGGCCACGTTGCGTATGAAGGCCGGCGAGTTCGGCGTCGAGATGCACGACGGCGCGATCGCCGCGATCCTGGAAGAGTTGAAGGGGCGGGAGGCGCGGGGGTACACGTTCGAGGTCGCCGACGCCTCGCTCGAGCTGTTGATGCGGCGCGCGGGTGGATGGGAGCAGCCGTTCTTCACGATCGAGAGCTTCCGGGTCCACATCGAGCAGCGCGCGGAGGATGAGGAGGACGCGTTGGCCGAGGCCACGGTCAAGGTCGTCACCAACGGCACGCGGCACATCGAGAGCGCCGAGGGCCACGGGCCGGTCGGGGCGCTCGACAACGCGCTCCGTAAGGCGCTCACGAACGAGTACCCGGCTCTCGATGACATGACCTTGGAGGACTACCGAGTACGCGTGCTGGACGAGACCGTCGGGACCGGCGCGGCCGTGCGCGTCCTGATCGACACGTC
Source organism: uncultured Actinomycetes bacterium (assembly GCA_964509215.1). Classification (GTDB taxonomy): domain Bacteria; phylum Actinomycetota; class UBA4738; order UBA4738; family HRBIN12; genus JBBQVZ01. The sequence goes on from CAZDXK010000191.1 coordinate 2,549, forward strand.
GAACGGCGAGAGTGAATGGACCACGGTAGGGGTGTCGGAGAACATCATCGAGGCATCGTGGGAAGCGCTCGTTGACGCCTACCTCTACGGCCTGCTCCACCCGAGGGAGGACCGGCAGGGGTGAGCCCCGGCGTCGGCGTCGTCATCCGTGACACGACGGCGTCGGACGCTCGCGCGATAGCCGAGGTCCACGTCGCGTCGTGGCGCTGGGCCTACCGCGACGAGCTCGCCACCGAGTTCCTGGACGGCATGTCGGTAGATGACCGGGAGCGGGAGTGGGGCCGGTGGCTTGCGCCCTACCAGCCGGGCGCCGGGACCCTGGTCGTCGAGGGGCACGACCGCGTCGTGGGCTTCTGCAGCTTCGGCCCGAGCCGCGACGACGATGCGACGGAGCGCACGGCCGAGCTCCTGACGATCTACCTCCTGCCTGAGGTGGCCGGCCGGGGGGTCGGTCGCGACCTATTCGCGTCGGCGGTCGATCGGCTCGGTGCGTTCGGGTACGACCGGGGCACGCTCTGGGTCATGGCCTCGAACGACCGGAGCCGCCGTTTCTACGAACGTGCCGGTTGGTCGTGGGACGGCACGACGAGCGAGCACCGGTTCGACTGCGCGAACGTCCCGATCGTCCGGTACGCGGCCGACCTGTAGAGCCGGATCGCCGACCCGATCGGGCCCCCCCGGATCAGATCCTCACGTGAGAGGAGCCTTCGCCCCTGCGCTCACCAGCCGGACGATCGCGTCCTCGATGCGGACGGCGTCGTCCTTGTCGAGCCCCTCAGACAGGATCGAGAACTCGACCCAACCCTTCGTTCTGCGGGACCAGACCCAGCCGGAGAGCGCGGAGACCTCTGTAAGCGTCCCGGTCTTCGCCCTGACGCGCGTGTGGCCCAGCCGCCCTTCGAGCGTTCCCTGGCCGCCGATCGGCAGGGCCAACCGGAGGTCGGACGCCCACGGCTGCCGGCCGGACGCCCAGAGCAGTCTCACCATGCCCTGAGCGGTGACGCGGTTCGCATACGAGAGCCCAGACGCGTCGCTGTGCGCGAATCGCGGGGCGCCGTGCGCTGCGGTGAACGCATCGATCGCGGCGGCGCCGGCGGCGATAGACCCGGCTCCCGAGACCTCGGCGCCGAGGACCTTGCCGAGCACCTCCGCGTCGAAGTTGACGGAGTCGACGTTCATACGGTGGAGGATGTCGACGATGGGGGCGGAGCCGATGGTCGCGATCCTGACCCGGGATCCGTCAGGAGATCCCACCGCCGCCGGTCCTTCGACGTGGATCTCGAGGCGACGAAGGGCCTTGGTCAGGTACGTCGCCGCCCGCAGCTCAGGATCGTCGATGTGGCGGCCTTCCGGGCCGACATTCCCATTGAACGTCAGCGCGGTCGGTATCGCGACCTCGATCTCGGGGAAGTCGTCCTTCCAGCCCGGCGCCCACCAGTCGCGTTCGAACGGCCCGGAGTCGCCGATCACCGTTCCCTCGATGCGCGTTACCCCGGCGGCGACGATCTGCTGGGCGAGCGCGTTGAGCACCTCCGGCGAGAGCTCGGGGTCACCGTGGCCGACGAGCCAGATATCGCCGCCGATCACTCCCTCGACGGGTACGGAGGCCGCCATCGCGCGGGTCTGGATCACCCGGTCGGGGCCGACCGCCGCCAGCAGCGCCATCGACAGGATGAGCTTCTCGTTCG
>CAZDXK010000192.1:0-4233 GCA_964509215.1 uncultured Actinomycetes bacterium
TCTCCGCGAACCTGGACATGCTGTTCCCGGGGATGGAGATCGTGGCGGTGCACCCGTTCCGCGTCACCCGGGACCTGGATCTCGACCTGGAGATCGACGAAGCCGATGACCTGCTGGCGGCGATCGAGTCGATCCTCCGGCAGCGAGAGCGTTCCCCCGAGGCCGTCCGGCTCGAGGTCCACGGCTCCACACCGAAGGCCGTGCGGACGTTGATCGAGGAAGAGCTCCGCGTGGATCCTCTCGACGTCTACGTGACCAGGTCGTTGCTCGGCATGAGCGATCTGATGGAGCTGACGAAGCTGGATCGTCCCGACCTGAAGTACGAAGCATGGGCCGGTGTGACGCAGCCTCGTCTGCAGGCCGTCGCGAACGGCACCCGGGACATCTTCGGCGTGATCGCCGAGGGCGACGTGCTGGTCCATCATCCGTACGACGCGTTCTCGACCTCGGCGGAGCAATTCGTCTCCCAGGCCTCGCGCGATCCGGCGGTCCTGGCGATCAAGCAGACGTTGTACCGGACGTCGGACGAGGACAGCCGTATCGTGCGCGCGTTGGTGCGCGCCGCGGAATCCGGCAAGCAGACCGTGGCGCTGATCGAGCTCACAGCTCGGTTCGACGAGGAGACGAACATCACGTGGGCCCGCGTGTTGGAGCAGGCGGGGGTCCACGTCGTGTACGGCGTGGTCGGGCTGAAGACGCACGCGAAGTGCTCACTCGTCGTCCGCGAGGAGGGCGATGAGATCCGCCAGTACTGCCACATCGGCACCGGGAACTACCACTCGGTGACGGCCAAGCTCTACGAGGACGTGGGGCTCCTGACCGGCGACCCCGACATCACGGCGGATGTGGCGGACCTCTTCAACTACCTGACCGGCTACAGCCACCAGCAGGCCTATCGTCGGATCCTGGTGGCTCCGATCACCCTGCGCTCGCGGATCCTCGAGATGATCAACCGGGAGGCCGAGGCGTCGGACGGCCGGATCCTGATGAAGATGAACAGCCTTGTCGACGCCGAGATGATCGACGCGTTGTACGACGCGTCGCAGGCGGGGACCGAGATCGACCTGATCGTTCGCGGCATCTGCTGTCTGCGTCCGGGTGTTCCCGGCATGTCCGACAATATCCGTGTGCGATCCATCGTGGGCCGGTACCTCGAGCATTCACGGATCTACCGCTTCGGCAGCGAGCAGCGCGGCCCTCGGATGTTCATCGGCTCCGCCGACCTGATGCCCCGCAACCTGGACCACCGCGTCGAATGCGTCACCGAGGTCCTCGATCGCGACCTCAAGGACCGTTTGGACCGGATCCTGAAGGTCAACCTGAAGGACGACGTGCTCGCATGGCGGCTCGGCCCCGATGGTTGGTCGAGGGTGCCGTCCGAGCACGGTCTGGAGACGCACACCTATCTGCAACGGCTGGCGGAAGAGGGCGCGAATTGACCGCGACCCGCGAGAAAGAGGTGAAGCTCGCCGCATCGGCAGCGTTCCGCATGCCCTCCCTCGACGGTCTGGGCGACGACGTCCTCACCATCCCGCACGATGCCCAGCGGCTGCAGACCGTCTACTTCGACACCCCCGACTTCCGTTTGGCGCGCTGGGGCGTGAGCCTCCGTCATCGCGATGGGCAGGGGTGGACGACGAAGCTCCCCCCCGAGGAAGGCGGCGGCGACCTCCTGATCCGCGGGGAGTTCACGTTCCCCGGGGAGGACGCCACGACACCGCCCGACGAAGCGGTCGATCTGATCCGCGCGTACGTCCGGACGGCCACGCTCCGACCCGTGGTTCGCCTGCGGACGATCCGGCGGATGATCCAGCTGTTGGACCTGGATGACAGGTTGCTGGGCGAGGTGGTCGACGACGAGGTGTCGGTGCTGTCGGGGCGCCGGATCGCGGCGCGGTTCCGCGAGCTCGAGGTGGAGATCACCGGCGACACGCCCGACGGCCTGCTCGACGAGGTGCTCGAGCGGCTGCGCGCGGCGGGTGCGGGCGCACCGGATCCGACACCGAAGTACGTGCGAGCGGTGGGGCCGCTCGCCACGCAGCCGCCGGAGGTCGAGGTCGCACCGCTGACGCCGGCGGCGACCGTGAGCCAGGTGGTGGGCAGCGCGATCGCCTCGTCGGTCGTGCAGCTCCTGCGGCACGACGTGATGATGCGTTCGGACACCGATGACGAAGGCGTGCACCAGGCGCGGGTGGCTTCCCGCAGGCTGCGTTCGGACCTGCGAACGTTCCGCGCGATGCTCGATCCAGAGTGGGCCGTACCGCTCCGAGAGGAGCTGCGATGGCTCGGGACCGTCCTGGGAGAGACCCGGGACGCCGACATCCTGCTCGCGCGTCTGCAGGGACGGATCGAGATGATCCCTGCCACCGAGGGCCCCGGTGTGGCACAGGTGATCGAGGCGCTGCAGCAGCGGCGAAAGGAAGCGCACACCGCGCTCATCGGGTCGATCTCCAGCGAGCGATACGTCGCGCTCCTGGAACTGTTGGTCCAAGCGGCCCGGCGGCCGATCGTGATCCCGGACACGGACGTGCCCGTGAGGGGGATCGTCCCCGATCTGCTGGAGGGGCCGTGGCGCCATCTGCGCGGAGCTGCGAAGGAGGCCGGCAAGCGGCCCGGCGACCTGGAGTTGCACACGGTGCGGATCAGGACCAAACGGGTGCGCTACGCCGCAGACGCGGTGGCGCCGATCGTGGGCAAGCCGGCACGCAGGTTCGCCGACGCGGCGGCCGAGCTCCAGGCGATCCTGGGGGAGCACAACGACGCCGTGGTCGCGGGATCCTGGCTCCGAACGTGGGCGGCCGTGCGGCGTTCCGGCGACGCCGCGTTCGCCGCCGGGATGCTCGCAGGGATCGAGCGCGCCGCCGCGAACGACGCGCAACGGCGCTGGCGCAAGGCGTGGAAGGGCGTCGTCGCGGCGCGGGAGGCTATGTGACGAAGACGTCGGCGAAGCCGAAGGTGGTGCGAGCAGCCGGCGGTCTCGTGTGGCGCATGGGCTCAGGCGAGAAGGAGCTCGTTCTCATCCATCGGCCCGCGTACGATGACTGGTCCTTCCCCAAGGGGAAGCTGAACGACGGAGAGTCGGAGCTCCAAGCGGCGCTCCGCGAGGTGGAGGAAGAGATCGGCGTCCGTTGCGCGCTCGGCCGCGACCTCGGCACCATCGCATACGTCGACGGTGAGGGTCGTCCCAAGATCGTCCGCTATTGGGAGATGACCGTCGCCGGCCGCAAGCCGCTCCGGGCGGCGAACGAGGTCGACGACGCGCGCTGGGTGACGCTGGCCGACGCCCAAGGGATGCTGACGTACGGACACGACCGGGCGATGATCGATCGGCTGCGGGAGGTGCCATGAGCGGGACGTCGGTCCACGTGATCCGCCATTCCGAGGCGGGGGATCGCGAGCGTTGGACCGGACCCGACGAGGCCCGGCCGCTCAGTGAAAGGGGCCGTCGCCAGGCGGAGCGCCTGGCCGGCCTGTTCGCCGACGAGCCGTTCGTGCAGCTCGTCTCCAGCCCCTTCCTACGTTGCGTTCAGACGCTGGAGCCGCTCGCCGAGGCGCGGGGCCTCTCGATCGACCTGCGGGACGAGGTCTGCGAGGGCCGGCCCTGGGAGTACCTCGAGAAGCTGATCCTCGAGGCGGAAGGGGAGGGACCGACGGCCGTCTGTGTCCACGGCGACGCGTTTCGGGCGCTGATGAGCGACCTGTTCGAACGCGGGGTCGGTCGACGGGTGAACCAGAGTTTCCGTAAGGGCGCGACCTGGGTGCTCGAGGTGCGAGACGGCGCCATCGTCTCGGCCCGGCATGTCCCGGCTCCGTCGTTCTGACTAGCCTGTCCCAGGCTAGCGTGCCTTCAGTTCTCGCCCTGATCCCGCGTGAAGCCGAGCTCGCCGTCGAACTCCTGGAGCTTCTCGATGTGCATCCAACGGTGACGGCTCGAGATCCGCTGAAGCAGCTCGTGCACGTCCTCGTCGGGCAGGTTCCCGGGGTTCTCCTTGGTGATGAACCTCGCGCGCCAGTGGTCGAGCGTGTCCGTGATGGCACCGGTCGGCGGGAAGACCTTGGTGCCGCGCGACGAGACCATCTTGAGGGACAGCTTCGTGTCCGCGGTCAGTTCCATCAGCGAGGCGCCGAGCTCGCTCGCCTGTAGCGGCGATTCGACGAAGACGTCGAGGCCGACCACGGCGCGTGACTTCGGCTTCACGTAGTCGGCGTCGGGCGCGAGCCTCGGGAGCTTCA
>CAZDXK010000193.1:0-4227 GCA_964509215.1 uncultured Actinomycetes bacterium
TCCCCCAGCAGGATCAGGTCGTGCCCCGCGAGGATCCCGCGCTCCAGCCCCGGCAAGACCGCCTCGTCGAAACCCACGATCCCTGGGAACAGCTCTTCGCCGCGCTCGAGCTTCTCAAGCAGGTTTGCGCGCAGCTCATCCTTCACCGAGCGGTCCTGATAGCCGGAGTCGCGGAGCGCCCCGATCGTCGCGAGCTGCGTCATCCCGGCCAGGGTATCGCGGCTCGCCGATAAGCGGTTTCTCACGAGGAGTCGTCGGCGGTCACTGGTACGGTCGAGGTGTGGACGCTGAGCAGATCCTCGAGGGACTGAACGAGGAACAGCGGCAGGCGGCCCGAGCCAGCCGCGGTCCGGTCGCCATCCTGGCCGGCGCCGGAACCGGCAAGACCACCACGATCACGCATCGCATCGCCTACCAGGTCGCCACCGGCACGTTCCCGGCGTCACAGATCCTCGCTGTCACGTTCACCGAGAAAGCCGCAAGCGAGCTCAAGACCCGGCTCGCGGGGCTGGGGGTGGAAGGCGTCGACGCCCGCACGTTCCACTCGGCCGCGCTCTCCAATCTCCACCGGCTCTGGGAACACCATTCCGGTGAAGCCGTGCCGGCCGTGCTCGATCACAAGGCTCCGCTGATCTCCTCGCTCGCGAACGCCTTGCCCGCGCCGCATAAGTTCCTGCCGCGGCGCGAGCTGGCCGGTGAGATCGAGTGGGCCAAGAACCGCATGGTCGCCCCTCTGGGCTACCTCGCCGAGCTCGAGCGGTCCGGGCACGAACCGCCCATCCCCGCCGAGCTGATGCTCCGCGTGTACGACGGCTACGAGCGGCGCAAGCAGACCAACGGCAAGCTCGATTTCGAGGACATGCTCGGGCTCGCCGTCCAGATGTTCGACACGTACCCGGAAGCCGCCGAGACGGTCCGAGAGCGGTTCCGCGCGTTCACGGTCGACGAGTACCAGGACGTGAACCCCCTGCAGGCGGCGCTGCTCGACAGGTGGCTCGGCGAACGCGAAGACCTCTGCGTCGTCGGCGACGACTACCAGACGATCTACTCGTTCACCGGTGCCTCGCCGGACCACCTGCTCGGATTCACGGAGCGGTTCCCGTCCGCCACAGTCGTCCGCCTGGAACGCAACTACCGTTCCACGCCCGAGATCCTCGGTTTCGCGAACGAGCTGGCCGCGCACCTCGGGGGGTTCCGAAAGACGCTCGAGGCGACAGTGGAGTCGGGGCCGCCGGTGCTCGCTCGGCCCATCCACGACGTCGAGGAGGAGGTCGCGTCGGTCGTCCAAGCCGTTGACAAGCTTCGCGCCGACGGGGTGGCGCTGGAGGAGATGGCCGTCCTGTATCGGATCAACGCCCGCTCCGAGGCGTTCGAAGAGGCCTTCGCCGCCGAGGGCATCCCGTATCAGGTGCGCGACGGGGCGTTCCTGCGCCGGCCAGGTCCGAAGGCGGTGCTCCAACGGTTGAAGCGCCCACCGGAGGGATCGGTCGCCGAGGTCGTCAAGGACGTCACCGATGCGCTCGGGTTCGATCCCGAGACCGACCCCGACGCCGACGAGGAGGTCACTCGCCAGGCAGACCTTGCGCGGCTGCGCTCGATGGCCGAAGAGTTCGATCGGGCCCACGACCACGGGGACGTGGGAGCGTTCGTCGAAGAGCTGGGACTGCGGTTCTCCACCGAGCACAGCGGCCGGGGGGTCAACCTCCTGACGTACCACCGGGCGAAGGGGTTGGAGTTCGACGCCGTCTTCCTCCCCCGCCTGATCGACGGGGAGCTTCCCTTCCGCTCCGGTCGCGCGAAAGCCGAGCCGGACGAGGAGCGCCGCCTGCTCTACGTCGGCATCACTCGGGCGCGCACGTATCTGTTCCTCACATGGGCGACCGACGCCAAGACGAAGCCGAGCCCGTTCCTCGACGAGCTCGGCGTTCGAGCGCCTTCCGCTCCGCGCCGTCCCTCATCCGCACGCATCCGCATGCCGAAGGCCGGCGGACCGGTGTTGGAGCGGTTGAAGGCGTGGCGGAAGTCGCGCGCCAAGGCGGACGGCGTTCCGGCGTACGTGATCTTCCACGACACGACGCTCGAGGAGATCGCCGAGCTGCTGCCGAAGGACTGGGCTGACCTGGCGGCCATCTCCGGAGTCGGCCCGACCAAGCTCGAACGGTACGGGGACGAGGTTCTCGCGGTCGTCGCGACGGTCTAGTCTCCGTCCGTGCACCTGACCCCCACCGAGGAAGAGCGGCTCCGCGTCTTCTCAGCGGCCGAGCTCGCGCGACGAACCCTCGCTCTCGGCCTCCGGCTCAACGCGCCGGAAGCGATCGCCGTGGTCTGCGACGCCATGCATGTCGCGGCGCGGAGCGGCGTCTCTTACGAGGACGTCCTCGAAGCGGGCCGCGCGGCCCTCGCCCCCGTACAGGTGATGGACGGCGTCGCCGACGTCGCGACGGAGATCCGGCTCGAGATCCTGCTCGAGGAAGGTTCTCGGCTCGTGGTGCTCCGCGAGCCCTTCGGCCCCGCCTCGTCCGACGGCCCGGGCGCCGTTCGGTTCGCGGAAGGCGACGTGGAGCTCGTGCCCGAGCGGAGGCGCATCACGCTCAGCGTCACGAACTCGTCGGAGCGACCTGTACGCGTCTCGTCGCACTTCCCGTTCGCCGAGACCAACGCGAAGCTCGGGTTCGACCGGAAGGCGGCGCGCGGGTTCCGGCTGGACCTGCCCGCGGGAGATTCGATGCGCTGGGCGCCGGGAGAGACCAAGGACGTGCAGCTGGTCGCGTTCGGAGGCGGGGGCGGGCCCGATGCCTGATCGCATCACTCGCGCCGAGCACGCCCTGCGTCACGGCCCGACAGTAGGCGACCGCGTGCGGTTGGGCGATACCGACCTGTGGATCCGGATCGAGCAGGACCTGACCGAGCCAGCGGATCAAGCGTTGTGGGGCTACGCCAAGAACTTCCGCTCGCGGATGAGCCAACACGACCGGGCGAACTCCGAGAGCGAGCTCGACGCGGTGATCGGCGGCGCGATCGTCGTCGACCCAATGATCGGGATCGTGAAGGCCGACGTGGGCATCAAGGACGGACGGATCGTCGGCATCGGGAGGGCCGGCAACCCGGACATCACGGACGGCATCGACCTCACGATCGGGCCCGGCACCTGGCCCATCCCCTGCCACGGGCTGATCGTCACGCCGGGCGCGATCGATTCGCACGTCCACCTGTTGAGCCCACGCCTCGTGCCCGTCGCGCTGTCGGCCGGCGTGACAACCCTCATCACCGCGGGGTTCGAGGAACCCGCGTGGCGGATGCTGCGAACGATCGAGGCGTTCGAGCGCCTGCCGGTGAACCTCGGCCTCCAGGCATCCGCGCGCACAGACATCGGGGGGTTCGCGGAGAGCGTGATCGCATCGGGGGCGATCGGGCTGAAGGTCCACGAGGACTGGGGCGCGTCCGCACGGATCATCGATGCCGCGCTATCGACAGCGGACGCATTCGACGTCGCCGTGTGCCTGCATACCGACGGCCTGAACGAGTCGGGCGAGCTGGAGGAGACGGTCGCGGCCATCGCGGGGCGGACCATCCATGCCTATCACGTCGAGGGCGCCGGGGGAGGGCACATCCCCGACCTGATCGGCATCGTGCGCGAACCGAACGTCATCTGCTCCTCGACGACACCGGGGCTCCCTTACGGACGGGCGACCGCCGCGGAGCAAGCCGACATGATCCTGGTCGTCCACGAAGGCAACCCGCGGCTCGCCGAGGACGTCTCGGCGGCGCGCGAACGGATCCACCCGGCGACGATGGCGGCCGAGGGGCCGCTGCACGAGCTCGGCGCGATCTCGATCATCAACAGCGATTCCCAGGGGATGGGGCGGATCGGCGAGACCGTCCGCCGCACCTGGCAACTGGCGCACGTGATGAAGCATTGGCGCGCCACGGAGGCCGGATCCGGCTGGCCGAACGAGCCGTCCGACGACAACCAGCGGGTTCTCCGCTACCTGGCCAAGTACACGGTGGAGCCTGCCCGCGTCCACGGCGTGGAGGCCGAGGTCGGATCGCTCGCGCCCGGTCACGTCGCCGACCTGGTCCTGTGGGACCCCGCCTCGTTCGGCGCGAAGCCAGTGGCGGTGATGAAGGCCGGGGCCGTCGCCTGGGGACCGATCGGCGAGGGCAACGCCTCGGTGCACGGCGCCGAGCCCACCCGTTTCGGCCCCGATTGGGGCGCCACCGGCGACG
>CAZDXK010000194.1:0-4214 GCA_964509215.1 uncultured Actinomycetes bacterium
GCGCGGCGGCCCGCCGCGCCCAGGTAGGACGCCGCGCGGCGGCCGAGCGTTTCGACGTCCGTGTCAGGCACGCCCAGCTCGGAGCGGATCCGATACGACTGCTCCAGGTGGTACCCGCGGATCTCCTCGTACTCGAGGATGCGATCGCCGGTCGCCGACTCGACCCAGTCCACGAACGCCACATGGAGCTCCGCGCGCGTTCGCTTCAGGAGCCCTCCGTAGGCGGCATCGCGGATCAGCGCGTGGAGGAAGCGGAACGTCTCCTCGCCGATCAACGACTCCTCGTGCGGGCCGATCAGCTCTTTCACGGTGAGGGCCTTCAGGCTCGGAGCCACCTCGGGCCGCACCGGCGGCGGGACCATCGCCTCGATGGCTCCGCGGTAGAAGATCTGACCGATCACCGCGCTGCGCTCGATCACCGTTCGCTCCGACGCGCCGAGCCGATCGAGGCGCGACGTCAGCAGCGCCGCGATCGTCGGCGGGACCTCCAGATCGGAGAGCGCCTCCGTCGTGACCCACCGTTCGCCTTCCTGGCGGATGGCGCCCCGGTCGATCAGCATCTGGAGCATCTGTTCCAGGTAGAGCGGGTTCCCATCGGCGGCGACGGTCACGCGTTGCACGATCGTGGCGTCGAGATCCGCAACGCCGAGCAGGTTCTGCATCACCTGGGCGCTGTCGGCCGCCTCGAGCGGTTCGACCGTGAGCGTGCTGAAGCGCTCAGCCTCCTGGGCCCATTCCGGGTGTTCCTCGAGCAGCTCCCGGCGGGATGAGCAGAGCAGCAGCACCGGCGCACGACATCCGTCCACCACGAAGCGGAGGAGGTCGAGCAGGGTCCGCTCCGCCCAGTGGATGTCGTCCACCAACACGACCAGCGGTCGCCCTGCGGCCGAGATCTCCAGCGCGCGTCTGATCGCCCAGAACGTTTCTTCGGCCGAGAACGACTCCTCGATCAGGCCGATCGCCGCCCCCACCCGTTGGGTCACGTCCTCGTGGCTCGGGAGCATCGCGGCGAGCTTGACCCGGGCGGCTTCGAGACCGTCGTCGGCCCCGATCCCGGCGGCGGCGCGGACCACTTCGCCGATCGGCCAGTACGTGATGCCCTCTCCGTAGGAAAGGCAGCGGCCCGTCAACGTGGTGGCGTCGCTTCCGATGCGATCGAGGAACTCCTTGAGGAGGCGTGACTTCCCGACGCCTGCCGGTCCGAAGATCGTCACGATGTGGCACCGATCCTCCGCCACCGCCGCGCGGAAGGCCTCCTGCAGGGCGGCCAGCTCGTGCTCCCGGCCGACGATCGGCAGGTCGAGCCGGCGGGAGTACCCGTCGTCCTGACCCGAGACGCCGAGGAGCAGGTACGCGGGGACCAGCTCCGCCTTGCCCTTGAGGGGCAGCGGCTCGACCGACTCGACGACGACCGCGTCTCGGACCAACGCGTAGGTCGACTCGCCGATCAAGATCTCCATCGCGGGCGCGTTCTGCTCGAGGCGAGCGGCCGTGTTGACGGTGTCCCCGGTCACCAGGCGTTGTCCGCTGGAGACGTCGCCGGCGACAACCTCTCCGGTGTTCACGCCGGTCCGGTTCTCCAGGCGCACCCCGAACCGCTCGTGGAGCATCTCGTTCACACCAACGAGCCGTTCCTTCATCTCGAACGCGGCCCGGACGGCGCGCACGGCGTCGTCCTCGTGGAGGCGCGGGAGCCCGAACACGGCCATGATCGCGTCGCCGATGTACTTCTCGACCCGGCCGCCGTGCCGCTCGAGCACCAGCCGCATCTCGTTGAAGTACAGGTTGAGCACCTCCCGGAGGTGCTCGCTATCGAGACGCTCGCCAAGGGCGGTGGAGCCCTTCAGGTCCGAGAACACGATGGAGACGGTCCGGCGGACCTCTTCGACGGGGACCTCCGGAGCGAGCGATGTGCCGCAGAAGCCGCACAGGCGGAACCGATCCGGGTTCTCCTCGCCGCAATCCGGGCAGATCTGCACGTCAGAGAGTCTACGCCGGGCCCTGGCGGGCCCGGCGTGACCCCGAAGCTCAGTCCCTCAGACGCGGCCCTTCGGATCGGTGCCGTCCACGCGCACCGTGATCCGCCAGCCGCCGCCATCTGTGCGGTTGCGATCGGCGACGCACATGATCTTGACCTTCTTCTTGCAGTTCGGAAGGAGGACGTTGTCCTTGAAGACGCGTGCCGTCTTCACACTGGCCCCGTTCGTGAGCGAGGCCGATTCGATGAACGTGATCTTCATGATCCCGATCGCGTTCGGGTCGCTGATCGACCATTCGATGCCTTGACCGACGCATGGATTGCCTCCGCAGGTGACATCGACCTCACCCGGGGTGCCGAACAGCGAAGCGATCACGATCACCGGGTCGCCCGCGGCCAGGGTCGACGGAGTGGGTTGCGGGGGTATGACGATCCTACCGGACGTCCCCAGGAAGTTCTCCCCCACCGGTTTGAGGATCACCGTCCCTCCGGTGCCCGGGTCGACGAACTGCGCCACCGAGGCATCCGACGGCGTGAACGGGGCCGAGGGATCCGACCAAGGTCCTGCAGCCTCGCCGCTCTGCGCTCGGACCGAGCAGGTGTACTCGGTTCCGTTCGTCAGGCCGCCCACCTGAGCCTGCGACTCGGTGCCCGCGACGCTGACCGTGGACGAGTCGTCCAGGTTGTCCGTGGCGGTGCATGTCACCTCGAAGGAGTCGATCGGAGCTTCCGGATCCTGGTCGGGGGGCGTCCAGGTGACGATCGCCGATCCGTCGCTCGGATACGCCGTTACGTCCGTCGGCGTGCCGACGGTGGGTACCGTGGTCAGGCTGCCGGCCTCGATGAACACGTTCGAGTCCAACGAGCTGTCGCCGACGTCCGCGATCGCCAGCTTCATGGTGTTCGTTTCGACGGAGGACACGGGGGCGACGCAGGTGAGCACCGTGGTCAGCCCGTCCATCTGGGTGTCGATCGTCGGCGGACCCGGGTCGTTCAGGTCGTTGTTGCGGAAGAGCGACGGATTGCTCGCAACAACAACACCCGGGCCGGGGTCCGTCGTTCCGAAGGGATTCCCGCCGTTCACGGTGTTCACCGACACCGGCTGTGCGCCCACGGTGGCGCAGTTCGTTCCGTTCACGAAGAATCCGAACACGTCGTTGAAGCCACTGCCGACGAACTCGTTGTACTCCTCCGAGGAGAACACGTACTGGAACGACACGCTCGACGCATCGGCCGTGAAGTTGAACGTCAACACGGCCGCGTCCTGGCTCGTCTGGCCCGCGGGAAGGAGCGAGTCCAGATCGGCATCGCCCGCCTGGCCGTTCGCGGCCGTGGTGCCGTCGGCGTCGTTCGGTCCGGGAACGCTCGCGATGTCGCCTGAGCTGAGGATCACTCCCCCGACGAACCCGATGGTCGCCCCCGCGCCCGTCCCGCCGCCGGAGAATGTCCCCGCGGCGACAGGGGCGCCCGTGAACGCGGCGCCCGAGACCGTGACGCCGGGCCCCACCAGCGCGCTCGCGAGCTGGGCCGGCGTGAGGACGTCCAGGTTCTGCGTCATCACTTCGGCGCTCGCCGCCGGGGCGCCGATCAGCATGCTCGTCAGCACGGCGGTCGTGACGAGCGTGGTCAAGACGGGCCGGCGAAGCCTCGAAGATGTGGTGGCCATGTCGTTCCCTCCCAGGAAGGTCATATGGGGCGAGCTTCGCGGAGACTTCACTCCGAGTCAACCCCGACGAAGGTCTATCGAGACGAGATGACGGTCAAAGGATGGGGAGGTAGCGATCCGTCTCGTAGGGCGTCACGTAGGCCTTGTACCCGTCCCATTCCTGGCGTTTGTTCCGGATCAGGAACTCGTGGACGTGATCGCCGAGCGTCTCGCGGAGCACGGTGGACTCGGCGGCCAGACGGATCGCCTCGTGCAGATCCTCCGGAAGCGAACGGATGCCGGCGACGTCGCGCTCCTCGCCGGTCATCTCGTAGATGTTGTTCGACGCCTCGGGCGGCAGCTCGTATTCGCCTTCGACGCCGGCGAGGCCGGCCGCGAGCATGGCGGAGAACGCGAGGTAAGGGTTGCACGCCGGGTCGGGCGAGCGGTATTCGATCCGCGTCGCGCCTTCCTTGCCCGGCTTGTAGACGGGGACGCGCACCAGTGCGGAGCGGTTGCGCCGCGCCCAGCACACGTAGACCGGTGCCTCGAACCCGGGGATCAGCCGCTTGTACGAGTTCACCCACTGGT
>CAZDXK010000195.1:0-4210 GCA_964509215.1 uncultured Actinomycetes bacterium
GACTGGCATCTGTTCCAGCCGGGGTGGTCGTGAGGGTCGCGTTCGCCTGCCCGTACGCCTGGGACGATCCCGGCGGTGTCCAGGTTCACATCCGTGAGCTGGCGGGGTACATGGCCGCAGAGGGCCACGACGTCCTGGTGCTCGCACCAGTGAGGCACCGGGCCGCAGAAGCGTGGGTGCGCCCGGTGGGCCGGCCGGTCGACATCGCGTACAACCGATCGAACGCTCCCATCGACCCTCGTCCGTGGTCGCTCGTGCGAGCCCGTGAGGAGCTGCGTGCGTTCCGACCCGATGTCGTTCACGTGCACGAACCGTTCGTGCCGAGCACGTCGATGTGGGCCACCCTCGCGGCGGACGCGCCGGTGGTCGCCACGTTCCATACAGGCGCCGAGCGTTCGCGGCTCTACGACCTGGCGGCCCCGCTCATCCGACGGATCGCGCGTCGGATCGTGATCCGGGTTGCGGTTTCGCGAGTGGCCGAGCGCGCCGCCGCCGCCCGGATCGGCGGGTCGTTCGAGATCGTGCCGAACGGCGCCGATGTCGGCCGGTTCGCCCATGCCGAGCCGGCGGACCTGGGCGGCGGGACGAAGCTCCTGTTCGTCGGGCGGCTGGACGAACGAAAGGGGTTCCCCATCGCGGTGGCCGCGTTCAGACGATTGGCGACGGATCGTCCTGGGCTTCGGCTGATCGTAGTCGGCGACGGGCCCGAGCGATCGGCGATCGACGGGCTGCCGCCCGACGTGCGCGATCGGGTCACAATGCTCGGCGCGGTGCCCAACGTCCACCTGCCGCCGTTGGAGAAGGCCTGCGACCTCTTTCTGGGCACGTCGGTCGGCGGTGAGAGCTTCGGCGTCGTGCTGGTGGAGGCCATGGCCGCGGGGCTGCCGGTGGTCGCGAGCGATATCGCGGGCTACGACGAGGTCGTGACCGACGGGGTGGAGGGGCTCCTCGTTGCGCCCCGCGACTCCGCGGCGGTGGCGCGGGCCGCCGGGTCGATCCTGGACGACCCCGGCCTGGCGGCGCGGTTCGCGGCTGCCGGAAGGGAGCGGGCGGCGACGTTCGACTGGGGCATGGTGGGCGAGCGGCTCGACTCGCTCTACCGGCGGGCCGTCGCCACCGGACCGCTACGATAGGTCGCGATGCCGGTCGTCTGGATGCTCCTGGGTGTGGTCGTGGTCCTGCTGCTCTGGGCCGTGCTCACCTACAACCGGCTCGTCACGCTCCGCACGCGCGCGGAAAACGGGTGGTCCCAGATCGACGTCCAGCTGCGCCGTCGTTACGACTTGATCCCCAACCTCATCGAGACGGTGAAGGGCTACGCCGCACACGAGCGCGAGGTCTTCGAGCGCGTGACCGAGGCGCGGACCCAGGCCATGGGCGCCACCGGCGTCCAGGATCAGGCGCAGGCCGAGAACGCCATCACGGCGGGACTCGGGCGGTTGATCGCGGTCGCCGAGAACTACCCCGAGCTCAAGGCGAACCAGAACTTCCTGTCGCTGCAGGAGGAGCTCGTCGGCACCGAGTCCAAGATCGCCTACGCACGGCAGTTCTACAACGACCAGGTGGCTCGCCTGAACACGCTGATCCAGAAGTTCCCCGCGAACCTCATCGCCCGGCCCGGGCGCTTCGAGCTCAGGCCATTCTTCGATATCGACGAGCCGGTCCGCGGACCGGTGCAGGTCGACCTCTGACCCGCCGTGTACGAGCAGATCGCGGCGAACAAGCGCAAGACGATCTTCCTGTTGTTCGTGTCGTTCCTGCTGCTGGCAGCGGTGGGGTATGCCATAGGGCTCGTCTACGGCACCGGGTGGGTTGGGCTGGGGATCGCGGTGACGGTGGCGCTGCTGCTGAATATCGGCGCGTACTTCTCCGGCGACAAGTTGGTGCTTCGATCCGCCCGGGCGCGCGCGGTCACGGCCGAGGAGGAGCCGCGTCTGCACAACATCGTCGAGGGCCTGGCCATCGCGTCGGGTGTCCCGAAGCCTGCCGTGTACGTCGTGCCCGAGCAGGCGCCGAACGCGTTCGCGACCGGCCGCGATCCGGAACACTCCTCCGTCGCCGTCACCCAGGGTCTGCTCGAGACGTTGGACCGTGTCGAGCTCGAAGGCGTGCTCGGCCACGAGATGGCGCACGTGGTCGACCGAGACATCCTGTACGGCACGATCGTCGCCACCGTGATCGGCGCCATCGTGTTGATCTCGGAGTTCTTCCTGCGGAGCTGGTGGTGGGGCGGGTTCGGGGGACGTCGGAGCGGTCGGGACAGGGGGGGCGGGGGAGGTCCGGAGCTGATCGTGTTCGCGATCGGGTTCGCGCTCCTGATCCTTGCTCCCATCTTTGGGCAACTGATCCGGCTGGCCGTGTCGCGCAACCGCGAGTATCTGGCCGACGCGCAGGGAGCGATGCTGACGCGATACCCGCCCGGATTGATCAGCGCCCTGAAGAAGATCGCGGAGGCCCCCGATGCCATGCACGCGGCGAACAACGCGACGGCGCATCTCTGGTTCGACCAGCCCTCGCGCATCGAGGGGCCGCGGACCGGACGGATGGAGCACCTCTTCTCTACGCACCCGCCGATCGAGGAGCGGATCCGCCGCCTGGAGGAGATGTGACGATCCGGTCGAGATGACCGCCAGATCGTCGAGGGTGTTTGAGACGGCCGACGAGCGCCGTTACCATCCATCGCGCCTCCCGCTGAGGGACGTGCTCCCACGACTCACTCGAACCGTCCGACGACGCTCTCCAGGAGGTCCCCACCTTGGCGCTCACCCGACGCGGTAGGATCGCCGGCTCCGTGGCCGGCGCGTTGGCGTTGGTCGCGATCGGCGGCATCGCGCTCGCGCTCACCGGTCACGCCCCGGCCGTGATCCAGGAGGCCGTGGACAACGTCACCGGCGAGGATCACGCCCCGGCGCCTCCGTCCACCTGTCCGCTGACGGGCATGCCCGCTCCTGGGGGCGAGGTTCCGCGCCGTCCGGTGCTCGCCGTCAAGGTCGAGAACACCTCCCTCGCGTACCCTCTCGCAGGTCTGCAGTCCGCCGACGTGGTCTACGAGGAGCTCGTCGAGGGCGGCATCACGCGCTTCATGGCGCTCTACCAGTGCAAGGAGACTCAGAAGGTCGGTCCGGTTCGGAGTGCACGTACGACGGACCCGAAGGTCTTGGTTCAGTACGGGCCGCGTTCGGTGATCGCGTTCTCCGGCGGCCAGCTCGCCGTGGTCAACGCGGTCGAGCGATCCGGTCTCGTGAGCTTCGACGAGGACTCGGGCGGCGACGCGTTCTGGCGGGACGCCGAGCGATACGAACCCCACAACCTGTTCGTGAACACCGCCAAGCTTCGCGCCAAGGCAGCGAAGCGAACGGCCGGCGAGGGAGCGCCGCGCCGCCTGTTCCCGTTCGATGCCACGGCTCCGGCAGTGGGCAAGCACGTATCGAGCGTCTCGATGTCCTTCTCGTCGTCCGTGACCGCCACGTGGCGGTGGGACAAGGGAGCCGAACGGTGGCAGCGCATGTACGAGGACGCACCGATGACGCTCGACACCGGGACGCCGATCACCGCGGCCAACGTGATCATCCAACAGGTCGTGGTCACGGAGGGGAACCTCGTCGACGTGCTCGGGTACCACTCGCCGGAGGTCACGCTGAAGGGCTCGGGCAAAGCCTGGATCATGCGCGACGGGGTGTTGATCGCCGGGAGATGGAGCCGACCGGTCATGGGTGGGGTCACCAAGTTCGTGACCAAAACGGGTGAGATCATCCCGCTCGCTCCGGGCAACACGTGGATCGAGCTGGTGGCCAAGGGCACGCCCCCGACCGTCACGAAGTAGCGGTTCCGGCTTTCGGCCGCGGCGAACCTTGCGCCGCAGGCCGGCGGTACACTCATGTTATGCGGGGTTCGCAGGAGGGATCGAGCGTGGAGCGGGAGACCGGAACGTTCCGGGTGAAGGCCGGTCTGGCGGAGATGTTGAAAGGTGGCGTCATCATGGACGTCACGACCGCGGACCAGGCCAGGATCGCCGAGGATGCCGGCGCGTGCGCCGTCATGGCGCTCGAGCGCGTCCCGTCCGACATCCGGCGTGACGGGGGTGTCGCCCGCATGGCCGACGCCACCAAGATCGAGGAGATCCAGCAGGCCGTCACGATCCCGGTCATGGCGAAGGCGCGCATCGGGCACTTCGTGGAAGCGCAGATCCTCCAGTCCCTGGGCGTCGACT
>CAZDXK010000196.1:0-4193 GCA_964509215.1 uncultured Actinomycetes bacterium
AAGGCAGTGAAGACCCGCTCGGAGTACTGCTCGTCGAAGCCGATCCCGTTGTCCTCAACTGTGATCACGCAGCAATCGCCGGCGGTGGTTTCTCCGGAAAAGCGCGGCGCGCGTCCGGCGATGACAGCGGCGGAGATCCGAACGACCGGCGGCTCGCCCTCGCGATGGAATTTCAGCGCATTACCGACCAGGTTCTGCAACAACTGGCGCATCTGAGTCGCGTCGGCTTCGATCACGGGCAGATCACCGACCTCCACCTGCGCGTTCAGCTCGACAACACGAACCTCCAGGTCGGTAAGAACCTCTTCGGTGACCTTGCCAAGATCGACGCGCTGGAACTCCTTGCCTCGGTGCGTGACGCGTGAGAAGTCGAGCAGGTCGTCGATCAGGCGTTGCATCCGCTCGGCGGCGTTCTGCATCCGCGCCAAATCCGAAGCCGGTTCCTCCGGCAAGCCGTCGCCGAGTCCCGTACGCAGCCGGTCGCCGAACATGCGGATCTTCCGCAGCGGCTCTTGCAGGTCGTGGGAGGCGACCGAGGAAAACTGCTCGAGTTCGACGTTGGAGCGGGCAAGCTCGCGAGCATGCTCCTCGGCGGCAGCTGTACGCTCCGCGACCCGCTCCTCCAGCGATGTGTTCAGGGCGGTGAGTTCATCGTTGGTCTCGGCGAGCTGCGCCCCGCTCTGGAGCGCGCGTCGGAAGAACAGCAGCCCAGCGACTGCAGCCACTGCGAACGCGCCGAGCACGGCAAACACGAGCCAGCTTCTCGAGCCGGCAAGCGCGGGGTAGAGCCGACTCGTCGGCTCGCTCAGCACGACCCGCCAACTCGAACCTTGCACCGGTGCAGACGTGACGTAACGCTCGGCCCCCGCGGACGACCGGTAGCTGCCGGCGGGACCGGCGGCGAGCGCAGCCATCAGGCCTGGCGACGTCAAGCGATCGCCAGGCTTTGCGGTTCCAGCTGAACTGCCGAGGAGACGGTTCTGGCTGTCCAAGACGTACGCCCGACTAGAGTTGTCGCCGCGCGCCCCACCCAGATAGCCGCTCAGGAACTGGAAGATCAGCTTCGCATCGAGAGCGTCGACCTTCACCCGCCGGCCAAACGGCGTCGTGAACGGCGAAGCCCACTCGACGATCGCGCCCTTCCCAGTCGGCGCCGGCAGCACGTCGGAGAACGACGAGCTCCCAGCGAGCGCCTGACGGATGTGACTGGGCGCTGACTTCACTCTCTCGCGGATGCCCGCGGAAGTTCCCCGAGACGCAGCAAGAAGCTGGCCGTCGCTGTTGAGGATCAACGAATAGGCCTGGCGAGAGGCCTTGGCCGAAGAGGTGAGGGTCTGCTCGTCCACCGTTCGCCCGCCGAACGCCTTCGCCGCAGCGGCTTGTCCGCTGCTCGCCGAAGTCGTGAAGATTGCAGCCGTGAGCTCAGCGGAGATCCTCGCCTCCGCGCCGAATCGCTTCTCCGCCTCGCGCCGGGATTGGGCCTGCGAATCGACTAGGACATACGTGAAGGCACCCAAGAGAGCCAGCACCAGCGCGGCAAAACCGAGCAGCAGGCTCGGCCGAGGGCCCAACAGCCACCGCCGGCCGCGCCTCAACCAAACCAAATCGAACACGAGCATGAAGCGCCTCAAGGGGTGACCTTTCTGGGGCGACGTAAAAAGGAGGCCACAAGTCCGCTAGTGGACAGAAGTTGACACTAGAGAGCCTATCGGCTGTTAGATCGTGATGCTTTAGCCTTACCAGAAGCGTTCTCTCGGTGGGCAACGACCTTTTTGCCCGAGCCTGCCCGCCTCAGCTGATCTGACCGTCTGACGTGATCCGAGAGCACGCAACCATCCCGTCCTGGCGCTGCCTGACTTCAATCCCGTCGAGCCACACCGAAATGGCACATTTGTCACGGTTGGCACAAGAGCATAGGGTCGCATCGCTGACGCTTCCGCTCACGCGCATCGCCCGTGCTCCTCCGCAGATGGCCAGCGGGCCGAAAAGCCTCCCCGCGGCTTGCCCCGGTCGGCGGGACTCCCGTCTCCTAAGACGGCGAGCACACTCACCGTCATCTCGCCGGATGGGGCTTGCGTATCGACGCCGAGGCCGAGAGCAACAAGAGCCCGTGGCTCGTCGCGAGCCTGCTCGAGTTCCTGCGGCGCTACGGTCAGTGACCGCCGAACAGGTCGGTCCGCTGCAGGTCGAGGTCTCCCAGGCTCGGTTCGATGAACACGCGGGCGCGATGTCTCGAGCTCAACCTGATGTTGCAAACGTGGCGCGCGCGGCACCGCGAAGCAAGCGTCGAGATCCTGGGCTGACGAGGACCCGGCCCTCAAGCTCGGCTTGCACCGTCAAGTGAAGCGCGTGCGGTCAACTCCATAAGGGGGAGTGAGTCAAGAGGCTGCTTGGGCGTACGATCGGATCGCGATGCCGGCGACGACCACGATCTACAACTGCGGCAAATGCGGTTTCAAGTTTCTCGCGCGAATCGAGCTCATGTTGCATGAGGTAGGCGAATGTGGACCTCGACGATCCTGTCGGGACAGCTTGCGCCGCGCGAAACGGGCGGCCGTTTAGCAGTTGGAGCGGAGGGATCCGCCCCGGTTTAGCGGGCCGGGGGCGGTCCTCCTGGGCGCAATCGATCGAGCGGAGAAACCAGCTGGACGCGCGAACCCGGGAGAGGAGAGGGTCGACGCGCGAACCTTTTGGCCTCATAGGTGCCGCCGGCCGAGCACGCTTGGCTCGACCATAACCGATTGTCCTTTACAAAGTAAAGTCAATGGGCGGAGGGGCGAGGGCCGCAGCCTATTGCTCGCCTCTCCGCCTCCTTCGACATGTGTGAGAGCGGGTGTGCCGGAGGCCAGCTAAGTCAGCACGGCGACGTAGTCGGGGTAGAGCTGGCCTACGCACTGAGGGCAGATGTCGTGGCTGACCGAGACCTCGCCGCGGCGTTGGAGGTACACCTCGACTGGCTCCCACTGGCCGTCGTCTCGGATGCGCTTGCAGGAGGCGCACATCGCCAGGAGGCCCGAGAGCACCTCGATTTTGTGCAGTGCCTGGGTGAGCGCGACTTCGCGCTCTTGTCTGATCACGATCTCTTGTCGGAGCCGCCGACGTGTGACGATCAGGTAGGCGAGCGTCACGACCGCACTAGCTGCGACTAGGGGCATCAGTTGGTAGGGGTTGTAACGCTCGTGCTGCTCCGCCCAGTGGTGGAGCCGCTCGTGCACGTCCACCACTGCAGAGACCGTGAACGCGACCGCCGCCATCGCAGCGAGAGCGATCCGGTCTCGCCAGACCCGACGCGAGGGCAGCTGATCGGGACGGGAGGACTCGTCGAGCATCGTCGTCGTCGTCGGCCAACAGCACGGCGAATTCAGGTCCCAGTGCAAGCACGCGAGACGGGTGATGGCAGACTACGGGAACGACGTATGCTGAGCAGGCAACGAACTGCCGACGATTGACGGGATGACAGCTCCTGCCGGACACGAACCAATCGCGCTCGAACCGCAACCCACGTTTCGCGATCACAACTTCACCTACCGAATCGAGTTCCTGGAGCATCCGCCAGTCGTCGCCGTCACCACCTCCGAACACGTCAATCTCTCCGGCTGGGCCCGCCTCCACGAAGAGCTGCTCGCGGATCCCCGCGTGAAAGAGCTACCGCTCCTGCTCGACCACTCAAAGCTCGACGCGACATTCCTCCATAGCGACAGCGTTCGGATGATGGGAAAGATCGCGAGCGACATCGATAAGGAACTGCAACCTCCCCGCCGAGCGATTGTCATCGCCGGCGGCTTCCAGCTGGGACCCGATACGGAAAAGTCGCGCGCCGTTGGACGTCGATGTCGATGTCGAGAGGTCCGGGATTTCAGATCACGAGGGGCCGCCCTCGACTGGCTCGTCGAATAAACGAGCCATCCCGGTGGACGATCCCACAAGAACCAAAGCACCACCTCCCGAGCGAGTGCTGCGCTCATCTGAGCAAGACCTCTGAACCGTTCTCAATTGTGCAACCGGCTACAAGTTCATGCCCAGAAGTCGCCATTTGCAGGTCTTTTGCTCATCAGGCAACGGGCCACGATTGGGCCACGGAGCGTAGCGGAACGCCTAATCAGACAACATAAACCACCCTTGCGCAGGCATTACGAACAGCGGGAGCGACGGGACTCGAACCCGCGACCTCCGGCGTGACAGGCCGGCGTTCT
>CAZDXK010000197.1:0-4158 GCA_964509215.1 uncultured Actinomycetes bacterium
GTCGGTTGGATGGACGCCAAGGGCGACGGGGTATGGGCGCTCGCGCTCCGATGCGCGGAGCTCAAGGGCAGCACCGCTCGCCTGTTCGCGGGCGCGGGGATCGTCGCCGACTCGGATCCGGCGGCCGAGCTCGACGAGACCGAACGCAAGTTCCGCGCGTTCCTCGATTCCCTGCGCTGGGGGTAGAGATCGATGCCGACGCCGGCGACCACGATCGAGGTGGAGGGTCGCGAGATCCGTGTGTCGAACCCCGACAAGGTGCTGTTCCCGGCGATCGGCGTCACGAAGATGGAACTGGTCGAGTATTACTTGGCTGTCGCCGACGCGGCGCTGATCGGGTGTCGCGACCGTCCGACCATCATGCATCGGTTCCCGAACGGGGTGGACGGCGAGCCGTTCTATCAGAAGCGTGTGCCGAGCCAGCGGCCGCCGTGGGTGCAGACGGCGACGATCACGTTCCCGAGCGGACGGCACGCGGTGATGATCGCGCCGGCGGACGCGGCGCATCTGGCGTGGATGGCGAACCTCGCCTGCCTCGACCTGAACCCATGGCCTGTGCGGCGAGACGACGTCGATCACCCGGACGAGCTCCGAGTGGATCTGGATCCGACGCCGGGCGTGCCGTGGGACGACACGCGTCAAGTAGCTCTCGTGGTGCGGGACGTGCTGGAGGAGCATGGAGCCGTGGGGTTCCCGGCCACGTCCGGCAAGCGCGGGATGCACCTGGTGGTGCCGATCGTACGTGAGCACGGGTTCACGACCGTGCGTCGCGCGGCGCTCGCTCTCGCGCGTGAGGTGACACGCCGAACGAAGGGCGTCGCGACCGCGGCGTGGTGGAAGGAAGAACGGCAGGGCGTGTTCGTCGACTACAACCAGAACGCGCGGGACCGAACGGTCGCGTCGGCGTACTCGGTGCGCCCGGTGCCCGACGCGCGGGTGGCGACGCCGTTGTCATGGGAGGAGGTGCCCGACGTCGATCCTTCGATCTTCACCATCCACACGGTGCCGGAGCGGTTGGCGACGATCGGTGACTGCGGCGCCGGGGCGGACACGATCGAACCGTCGAGCCTGGACGGGCTGTTGGAGCTCGCCGCGCGCGATGAGGCCGGCGGCCACGGCGACGCGCCGTGGCCCCCGCACTTCCCCAAGGCCGACAAGGAACCGCCTCGCGTTCAGCCCTCGAAGCGTCGGAAGGCCGACTAACCGGGCGACAGCTGGTCGAACGTGCAGCTCTTCGGGTCACGGTCGGTGCGCCAACGGACGATCGACGCCGAGTGTCGGAACCGGCCGCCCTGCAGACGCTCGTAGCGGACCTCGCACACGAGCTTCGGCTCGAGCGACACCCACTCGGTGTCTCGACCGCCGCTCCAACGGCTCGGCCCACCCGGGCTCCGACCCTCGCCGAAGCTCGATCCGCCGACCAGCGGCTCGAGTGTCTCGCGGAGCTCTCGGCGTTCCTTCGCGCGGAACGCCGACGTATGGCCGACGTACTGCAGCCTGCCATCGTCGTCGTACAGGCCGAGCAGCAGGCTGCCGACCCCGTCTCCCTTGCGCTCCAGACGATAGCCGCCGACCACACAGTCGGCGGTGCGATGGTGCTTCACCTTGACCATGACGCGCTCGCCCTCGACGTAGCGCTGATCTGCGCGCTTGGCGACGATGCCGTCCTGCCCCACGCCGTCGACATCCTCGAACCAGCGACGCGCGACGTCGGGATCGTCCGTTTGCGGCGTGAGGATCAGCGCGAGGCCGGGATGCAGCCCTGCCGGCCCATCGGGAGCGAGCTCGCCGCCGAGGTGTTTGATCAGAGACTCCAGCTCGCTGCGGCGCTGGTCGGTCCTGAGCGGTCGCAGGTCCCGACCGTCGCGTTCCAGGATGTCGAACGCCACGAACGTCGCGGGGATCTCGCCGGCCAGCCTGTTGACCCGCGACGCCGCCGGGTGCAGCCGTAGCTGCAGTGTCTCGAAGTCCATCGCACCGCCCATGACCATGACGATCTCGCCGTCCATGACGTACGTGGCGGGAGGCTGACCCGCCAGGAGCTCGACCAGCTCGGGGAAGTACCGGCCGAGCGGTCGATCGCCGCGCGAATCCATGTGAACGCCGTCCTCATCGCGCGTGACGATCGCCCGGAACCCGTCCCACTTCGGCTCGTAACGCCACCCGTCACCGAGCGGAAGCTCCTCCTCGGACTTCGCGAGCATCGGACGAACCGGTGCGCCGGTCATCCGCTCTTGGACCGCTCCTGTTCCACGAGGACACGGCGGAGGATCTTGCCCGACAACGACCGAGGGATCTCGTCGATGAATTCGACACGGCGGACCTTCTTATAGGACGGGACCCGCTCCGACACCCACGACATCAGCTCGCCCTCGGTGACGTCGCCGCGTTTGACGACGAACGCCTTCGGGACCTCGCCCGCCGTGTCGTCGGGCGAGGGGATCACTGCGGCGTCGGCGACCGCCGGGTGTTGGACCAGGAGCGCCTCGAGCTCGGCCGGCGGGACCTGGAAGCCGCGGTACTTGATGAGCTCTTTCAGGCGGTCGACGACGTAGAGGTAGCCCTCGGCGTCGGCGTGGCCGATGTCGCCGGTACGGAGCCACCCGTCGCCCGGCAGCGTGTAGGCGTTCGCCTGGGGATCGTCCAGGTAGCCTTTCATCACCTGCGGGCCGCGGACCCAGATCTCGCCGTCTTCATCTGCGGCACAGTCCTCCCCGGTCTCCAGGTTCGCCACGCGGATCTCGGTGTTCGGCAGGATGAAGCCGGTCGACGCCGGCCGTCCCTGCGACGGATCGCGCGTCGGCGCGCTCATGACCGGGGACGTCTCGGTCAAGCCGTAGCCCTGCAGCACGACGCAGTCCAGCCGCGCCGCCGCCGCCTCACACACGCTCGCATCGAGCGGCGCCGCGCCGGACATCACGCGTTCGAGCGCCGACAGATCGTGCCTGTCGACCGCCGGATGCTTCGCGAGCGCGAGCACGATCGGCGGCACCAAACAGGCGAACGTCACGCGATGTTCCGCCATCAGCCGAAGGAATTCGTCCAGGTCGAACCGCGGCATCGTGACCACCGTCGCGCCCTTGCGAAGCGCCAGGTTCACCAAGACGGTCATGCCGTAGATGTGGAAGAACGGCAGCACGCCGATCATCACGTCGTCGGAACGGATCCCGATCGCCGCGTCCGACTGGAGGACGTTCGCGACCAGGTTCCGATGCGTGAGCTGGACGACCTTCGCGAATCCGGTCGTCCCCGACGACACAGGCATCGCCGCGATCGCTTCCGCGCTGTCGAGGTCGACGGAGACCGGCGCCGCTCCGGTCGCGAACAGCGAGGAGAACGCCGAGGCGCCTTCCACCGCTTCGCCCAAGACGAAGACCTCCTCGACGCCTGCGGCCAGAGCGGCCGGCAGTGCTCGATCCAGGAACTGGGGGATCGTGAGCAGGAACCTCGCACGGGTCGCCCGCAGCTGTTCCTCGATGTCCTCGGCCGAAGCCAGCGAGTTGATCGTTGTGTTCGCACCCCCCGCGGTGAGCACCCCATGGAACGCGACCGCATACTCTGGGGCGTTCGGCGAGAAGATCGCGAATGCATCACCGGGTCCGAACCCGCGCGAGGCCAGGCCTGCCGCGAGCGCCCGGGTCATGCCCGCGAGCTGGGCGTAGGTGATCGTGCGTCCGGTCGGGCCGTCGATCAGCGCCGGCTTGTCACCGAACGCGGCCGCGTGCTCGAGCACGAATGCGGGGAGCGACGTCGGCGGGATCTCGATCTGAGGGAGTGGGCTCCGGAAGACCATCGCTTGGGAACGCTAGTCCATCGGCGGCAGTTGGTGCTCAGCGTCCGAGGTGATGCACGACGGGATCCGTCGGACGCGTGAACCCGTTCCGCTCATAGAAGCCGTACGCGGCATCGGCCGGGAACGCCAAGACCAGCTCGAAACCGCTTGTCTCACAGTGAGTGATGAGTTCCTGCACTATCCGTGACCCGAGACCCTTCGAGCGGTGCTCGGGTTCGACGTACATGTTGGTCAGATAGCCGATCGGGCGGGGGTCGTCGTGCCCGGGGGCGGGCACCCGCGGCACGGTCTGGAGCCACATCGCCGCGACCAGCCGGCCGTCCGCTTCGGCGCACCAGGCTCGCCAGTCGTCGCGGGTGAGCTCG
>CAZDXK010000198.1:0-4143 GCA_964509215.1 uncultured Actinomycetes bacterium
CAAGCTCGCGCTCCAAGTGCTTCGCGGAGACTCCGCATCGAGTGCTGGTCATGAGGTACACCGCGTAGAACCAAAGCTTCAACGATGTGGCCGAGTCGTCGAAGATCGTGCCGACCATCGGGTGTACGCGGTGGCCGCAGAACTGGCAGGAGTACGACGGACGCGCCTTCTCCCGGTGGTGCTTGGTGATCCGCTCACATTTCACGCAGAAGACACCATCGGGGTAGCGGTGGCCCATCAGCCATTCGAGGCACGCCGCCGGCCCGAGCAGATCACCTCGGACCTCGGCCGCCTCGGGCGGCGGGGCATCCGGGTCGTGCGGGCCGACGTGCTGGAGATCGATGTCGAGGGACGCACGGTGAAGACGACGGAGGGAGGCTTTCCCTACGACCGCCGGGTGATCGCCCTGGGCGCCGAGCTCGCTCCCCAGGAGCTTCCGGGCTTCGCCGAGGGCGCCCATGACGTCTATTCGCTGGACGGGCCGCGTCGGCCGGGCGGGCGCTGCGGGACCTCGGGGGCGGCAGGGTCGCCGTGGTCGTGTCCCGGCTGCCGTACAAGTGCCCGGCCGCCCCGTACGAGACCGCCCTTCTCGCCGAAGCCATGCTCCGCGAGCGAGGGGTCCGCTCCGGTTCTACCGTCGATGTCTACACCCCCGAGCCATCCCCCATGCCGACGGCGGGGCCGGTCGTGGGCGAGGCGCTTGCCGGGATCCTCGAGGGACGCGGCATCGAGCTCCACCCGAGCCGGTCGGTCGACGAGATCGACCCCGACGGCGTCTTCGCGATCGGGGACGTGACGCAGATCCCCATCGCCGGAGGGAAGTTTCTCCCCAAGGCCGGCGTGTTCGCTCACGGGGGAGGCCGAGGTGGTGGCCGACACCATCGTCAGCGAGATGGCCGGGCGCGCTCTAACCGCCGCCTTCGACGGCAAGGGGTCGTGCTTCGTGGAGATGGGCGATGGGGTCGCGGCGTTCGCCACCGGTGAGTTCTACGCCGCGGGCGCCCCGGAGGTTCACCTTCGCCGGCCCGGGCGGAGGTGGCACCTCGCGAAGGTGGCCTTCGAGCGGTACTGGCTCCGCCGATGGCTGTGAGCGCGGGCCGGAGGACGCCCGCCGAGAAGGCCGGACGGCCCATCGGACCGCGGCGTCTCGGGCCGTCTGGTGGCCGCAAGGGAGTGAGGAGACGGCGATGATGGGAGGACCGTGGGGCTGGGGCACGGGCTCGATCCTGTTCCTGGCGCTGATCGTGATCGGAGTCGTCCTCCTCGTCCGCCCGCCTTCGCGAGGTGAGGGGGGGCGGGACGACGATGCAGCCCGGCGGATCCTCGACGAGCGCTTCGCCCGGGGAGAGATCGACGAGGAGGAGTACGAGCAACGACGCAAGATCCTCGGAACGAGACGCGGCAGATCGTGACCCGAAGATCGCAAGGCCTCATCCTGATTGCCGCGGGCCTCGTGGGTCTGACCTTGACCTCCATAGGATGGGGGGCGGGCCCGATGGGGGCCTGGTCGATGATGGGACCGGGCTCGATGAGCCAGATGCACGGGTGGATGGAGGGCTCCGGCCAACAGGGGCGGTCGGCACCGGCCCCGAGCCCGGGTGCGACGGCCATCCAAGTGGTGGCCCGGGACTTCTCGTTCTCCCCGCCCCAGCTCGACATCCCGGCCGGACCAACGGTGAACGTCACCCTGGTGAACGAGGGGGACCTCTTCCACGACATCACGATCCCGGCTCTCGGCTTCGGTCTATCGGCCTCGCCCCGCACGAGCGCCTCAGGAGCCCTCACTCCCACGAAGCCCGGGACGTACGAGTTCTTCTGCTCCGTGCCGGGTCACCGGGAGGCGGGGATGTCCGGCACGCTCGTCGTTCCTTGAGGACAACGAGAGAGGATCGATGCGCGCGTCCGGGTGATCTGAGCTATCTAGTCTGGCTGAGACTAGGCGGCTCTGCGCGGGCGATCGCCGGTAGCATGGCCCTCACGCCAGCGGTCGCATCCAGCGGCTGGGAGAGGAGTCATCACCTATGGCCGACCTCATGGAGGCCGTCACCGCCCTCGCGAAACGCCGGGGGATCGCGTTCCAATCGTCGGAGATCTACGGCGGGCTGCGTTCCTCGTGGGACTACGGTCCGCTCGGCGTCGAGATTCGCCGGAACATCCGCAACGCCTGGTGGCGTTCGATGGTCCAGCTCCGCGACGAGATCGTGGGCCTGGAGGCGGCGATCATCATGTCGCCCAAAGTGTGGGAGGCCTCCGGCCACGTCGCCGGCTTCTCCGACCCGCTGGTCGAATGCGAGAGCTGTCACCGGCGCTTCCGCGAGGA
This sequence comes from uncultured Actinomycetes bacterium, assembly GCA_964509215.1. Taxonomy (GTDB): domain Bacteria; phylum Actinomycetota; class UBA4738; order UBA4738; family HRBIN12; genus JBBQVZ01. Next base: position 2,321 of record CAZDXK010000198.1, read on the forward strand.
TCACCTGCCGGAGCCGCGCGTCTGTCCGAACTGCGGCGGAACGGCGTTCGGCGAGGCGAGGCACTTCAACCTGATGTTCAAGACACAGATGGGGCCGGTCGACGACGACTCCGGTGTCACCTACCTGCGTCCCGAGACCGCGCAGGGGATGTTCGTCGACTTCCCGCTCGTGCAAACCGTGGCGCGCAAGAAGCTGCCGTTCGGGATCGCGCAGATCGGCAAGTCCTTCCGCAACGAGATCACGCCGGGGAACTTCATCTTCCGCACGCGCGAGTTCGAGCAGATGGAGATGGAGTACTTCGTCGAACCGGGCACCGACGACGAGTGGTTCGACTACTGGGTGAACGAGCGGCTGCAGTGGTACCTGGACCTCGGCGTGGCGAAGGACAAGCTGCGGCTGCGTTCGCACGATCCGGACGAGCTGGCGCACTACGCGAAGTCCGCGACCGACATCGAGTACGAGTTCCCGTTCGGCTGGTCCGAGCTCGAAGGCATCGCGAACCGGACCGATTTCGACCTCAAGTCGCATCAGGAGGCGAGCGGCCAGGAGATGACGTACTTCGACCAGGAGAAGGACCAGCGCTACCTGCCGTACGTGGTCGAGCCGGCGGTCGGCGTTGACCGAGCGATGCTGACGTTCATGCTCGACGCCTACACCGTGGACGAGGCGCCGACCGCGAAGGGCGACGTCGAGAAGCGGACCGTCCTGAAGCTCCACCGCGACCTGGCCCCGATCAAGGTGGCGGTGCTGCCGCTCTCGCGGAACGAGACGCTCGTGCCGGAGGCGCGCCGGGTGTTCGATCTGGTCAAGGTCGAGTGGATCTGCCAGTTCGACGACGCGGGGGCGATCGGTCGCCGCTACCGGCGGCAGGACGAGGTGGGCACGCCGTTCTGCGTGACCGTCGACTTCGATTCGCTCGAGGACCGTCAGGTGACCGTCCGCGAACGCGACACCATGGCGCAGGAGCGGTTGCCGATCGACGACCTCGTGGCGCACCTGCGGGAGCGCCTGTGAGCGATACCTCCGCGCGCCCGCGCGGATCGTTCGTCTTCTACGTGGTGGCGTTCGTGCTGATGCTCGCCGCCGGTGCTGCGTTGGTCGCCTCGGCGAAGGGATTGCTCGAATCGACCCGGCTGCTCTGGGCCTCGACGGGGCTCTCGGCGGCGGCGATCGTCGTGGCTATGGTGGGGCTGTTCGTCCCTCGCCGCCGGTGAACGTCCGGCTGAGGTTGGCGACGGGTGTGGTCGGCCTCGCGTTCGCAGCCGCCGCCTGCACGATCACGATCGGCTCTCCTCCTTCCGGGACGCCGGTGCCCTCGCCCGATCCCTCGGCGTCGCCGGTGCCCACCGGAGCCGGCTCGGCCGCCGCCGCCATGGAGCGGCTCTGTGAGTCGCCGAAGACGGGCAGCGGCTCGGGGGTCACGCCCGAGGGGCCCACTCCCCCCGCGATCGCGACGGTGGAGCAGCAGGTCGAGTCCGTCCGTGGCCTTCGGTACACGTCCCACGTGGACGTGAAGGCGCTCACCCAGGAGGAGATCGATCGACGCCTGACGAAGAACTTCGACGAGACGTACCCGGTCGAGTTCTACGCGCGCCGTTCGCAGGCGTGGGGAACGATCGGCGTGATCCCCGCGGGGACGAGCATCCGCGACGCGCTGCTCGCGTACCAGACCGGCCAGGTGGTGGGGTTCTACAACACGGCGAACGGCCAGCTCGTCTACGTCGGCGACGCCGACCTCAGCCTGACCGAACGGTACATCCTGGCCCACGAGCTGACGCACGCGATCGACGACCAGCACTTCGGTCTCGGGCGGCTGGACTCG
>CAZDXK010000199.1:0-4110 GCA_964509215.1 uncultured Actinomycetes bacterium
GAGGACGCGGCGTTCGGCGGCGACGGGTTCTTCCTCGGCGTGTCGCTGATCGACGACGTCCGTCCGGAGATGACCTGCTACACGGACGAGATCTTCGGGCCTGTGCTCTCGGTCGTGCGCACGTCGACCTACGACGAGGCGCTGGGCCTGGTGAACGACAACCCGTACGGGAACGGTGTGGCGATCTTCACGCGGGACGGCGGCGCCGCGCGCCAGTTCCAGTTCGACGTGAACGTCGGGATGGTCGGGGTGAACGTCCCGATCCCCGTGCCGGTTTCGTACTACTCGTTCGGCGGCTGGAAGGCCTCGCTCTTCGGCGACCAGCACATGTACGGGCCGGACGGCATCAACTTCTACACGCGGCAGAAGGTCGTCACGTCGCGGTGGCCCGACCCGGGTACCAGCCGCGTCGACCTCGGCTTCCCGAGGACGCGATGACCGCGCGTCACGACCAACTCCTGGAGCGGGAGGAGACCGCGTGGTCCCGCATGTGGGCGCAGGTGGAACGCGTTCCCGCGGGGGAGCGCGCGCGCCCGGGCGTGGTCGGCGACTGGTCCGTGCAGGACATGGTCTGGCACTGCGCGCGCTGGGCGGACTTCTGCGGTGAGTACCTGGACGTCATGCGGGCCGAGTCGTTCACGGATCCGTTCGACAGCGAGCCCGACGAGTACTGGGATCGGATGAACCAGGACATCGCCGATCAGAGCAAGGCGATGGTCTGGGCCGACATAAACACGGGAGCGGTGTCGTCGCGCGAACGGGTGCGGACCGCCATCGCGGCTTTGCCCGACGTGGACGACGTCGCCGAACAGTGGTTCGCGGACGAGACGTACGTGCACTACGACGAGCACGCGGAGCAGATCGCGGCGTTCGCCAACAGCCTGACGGGCTGACGGCGCCGCTACCGCCTGCGCACCCCTCCGCCGTATCCTGAGGCCAACACTCCCGAGGAGCCCTGGATATGCAGACCGACCGAAGCCCGCTGGATCGTCTCCGTGAAGACAACGGCCCCTGGCGCCCGCGCCCCACGCTCGAGGGCAGCGACTACACCGGTTGGGACGTCTACGACCGAGAACGTGAGCGGATCTGGTGGGGGGACTGGATCTGCGCCGGCAGGACGGAGGAGATACCGAACCCCGGCGACTACGTCGTCCGCGACATCGCCGGTGAATCGATCTTCGTGGTGCGGACCCTTGGCGGGGAGCTGCGGGGTTTCTACAACGTCTGTAGCCACCGCGGCACGAAGTTCGTGGACGATCTTGAGGGAACGGGTCACGTCCGGAAGGCGTTCGTCTGCCCCTACCATGCCTGGACGTACGACTTGACCGGTCAGCTGATCGGCACGCCGAACGTGAAGGAGGACGAGCTCTTCAACCGCTCCGCCTACCCGCTCCACGGCATCACGGTCGACAGCTACGCCGGGTTCATGTTCGTGAACCTCTCCGGCGAACCCCGTCCCTTGATGGAGGCGCTCACCGACGGCGCGGAATCCATCACCGCGTTCGAGCGCTTCAAGATGGACGAGTTGCGGATCGGCGTGCGCCTCGTCTACGAGGTCGAGGCCAACTGGAAGATCGTCGTCGAGAACTACAACGAATGCCTGCATTGCCCGCAGATCCATCCCGAGCTGGTCCAGGTCGTCCCGCTGTTCCGGTTCGGCGAGGTGTGGGACGAGGAGATCCGCGACGACGGCAATCGCATGATCGAGGGCGCCACGAGCTTCACGACCAGCGGGAAGTCGGAGCTGCCGAAGCTCCCCGATCTGGCACCTGAGGACTACGAGATGTACTACGGGAGCTACGAGTTCCCCAACCTGATGCTGAACCTCCATCCCGACTGCGGCATGTACTACATCGGCTACCCCAAGGGGCCGAACCACACGACCGTCGTGTCCGAGTTCCTGTTCCGCCCCGAGACGATCGCCGGACCGGACTTCAAACCCGAACCGGTCGTCGAGCTCTGGGATCTCATCTCGAGGCAGGACTGGGAGGTGTGTGCGCGCGCGCAGACGGGGGTCGGTTCCCGCGCGTTCACGACCGGCGTGTACCCGCGCCAGGACCGGTTCCTCTATTGGTTCAACGAGGAGTACCGGCTGGCGATGGGTCGCGAGGCTCAGGGCTGACGTGACGGCCGACTTCACGTTCATCGGCGTGCCCATCGATTCTGTCGGGCGCGCGGGAGGCACCGAGCACGGACCGGCGAAGCTCCGCGAGCTCGGACTGGCCGAGCTGTTCGGGGCGGACGCCGGTGACCTGGGCGTGAAGATCCGCGGCGATGAACGCGACGCGGTCACCGGTATCCTGGCGAGCCCCGACGTGTTGCGCACGACGGTGGCGATCCGCGAGGCGACGGCGGCGGCGCTCGCGGGCGGCGAGCGGCCGTTCCTGGTGGGCGGCTGCTGCACCGAGCTGCCGGGAGCGTTGGCCGCCGCGCGCGACGTCCTTGGCCGCACCGGGGTGGCGTATCTCGACGGGCACCTGGATCTCTCGGACGGCAACACGTCGCCGACGGGCGAGGCCGCCGACATGCCGCTCTCCGTGGCGCTCGGGCGGGGGCCGGCGGCGTGGGTGGACGTGTGCGACGGCGCGTCGGCGCGTGTCGAGGACGTCGTGCCGATCGGCTTCCGCGACCCCGACGAGATCCCCTCGTTCGACCGGATCGCTCCGGAGCTCGGGCCCGCGTTCCGCCCCGTCTCGAAAGACGATGTGGTTTCGGAAGGGCCTGGCGCGGTCGGAGAACGCGTCGCGACGGACCTTGCGGCCGGGGCGGGTCGCTTCTGGCTCCACCTCGACGTCGACATCCTGGGCGAGGACGAGTTCCCGGCCACGGACTACCTGATGCCCGACGGTCTGGACATGGCGCAGCTGGTCGAGCTCATGCGGCCGCTCGCGGCATCTCCCGCGCTCGTCGGGGTCTCGCTCGGGTGCTACAACCCGGACAAGGATCCGGGGTACGAGCACGGACGGGCGCTCGTCGAGGCGTTCCGGGAGACCCTCGAGCCGCTGTCGCGCTAGGGACCGAACCGTTCTCGGGCATCCTTGATCGCCTGAACGCCGGGCATGCCCTCACGGGCGCCGGCCGTGCCGACGGAGAGGGCGGCGGCCGTCACCGCATCCCTGACGGCGGCCGCGAGCTCAGTTCCCCACGCGAGCCCGGCCGCGAGCACGCCGTTAAAGCAGTCGCCCGCGCCGGTCGTGTCCACCACGGGGACGGTCGGTGCGGGGACGCGCTCTTCCACTCCGTCGGGATGGTGGATCACCGCGCCGTCTGCGCCGCGCGTCTCGATCACGACGACATCCGCGGGGATCGCACCGAGGGCTTCGCGTTCGTGCTCGTTGGGAGTGGCATACGTCGAGGATGTGACCAGATCCTTCGCCCACGGGCGCGGCGGCGCGGGATTCAGGACGATGGTGACATCGTGGTCGCGGCCCCACTCGATGGCGGCGCGAACGGTTCGCTCGGAGACCTCGAGGCTCGCGAGCAGCACGTGCGGCTTGAGCGACTCGAGGGCGTCCACGACGTCGTTCGGCCGAAAGGTGTCGTTCGCGCCCGGGGCCACGGAGATCTGGTTCTCACCGCCGGGCGCCACCGCGATCAGCGCGACGCCGGTGGGCGCACCGGGAGTGACGACCACGTGGTCCGTCTGGACGCCGTTCTCATGCAGCGCTTCGAGCGCGGACACGCCGAGCTGGTCGTCGCCGACGGCGCCGAGCATCCAGACGCCTCCCCCGCCGATCGCTCGCGCGGCGGCGACCGCCTGGTTCCCGCCTTTCCCTCCATGGTGCTGCGCGAACGTTCCCCCGGTGACGGTCTCTCCCGGAGCGGGCAAGGGAGCGCCCGACACGACCAGGTCGACGTTGATCGCGCCCAGGACCGCGACGATCGGGCCGCTTTCCCCTTTCACGCGCTTGCCTCGACGAACGCGCGCAGCCGTTCCGTGAAACGGGTCATGAACGCGGGTGCGTCGACGTCGAGCGCCACGCGCGCGTTGTCCTCGGGCAACCAACCGGTGGGCCAGGGGCTCCGGCGGATCCCTCGGAGGTCGGTCACCGTCGCGCCGCGGGTCCACGTCCCGTCCGTTTCGACCTCGACGCGCGTCGTCTGCAGACG
>CAZDXK010000200.1:0-4099 GCA_964509215.1 uncultured Actinomycetes bacterium
GGATCGGGGAAATCCACGCTGCTGCACTGTCTCGCCGGTCTGGACACCCCAACGGGCGGGCAGGTCCTCGTCGGGGACACCGACCTCACCCAGTTGAGCGACAAGCATCTCACCGAGCTTCGCCGGGACAAGGTCGGATTCGTCTTCCAGGCGTTCAACCTCGTCCCGACGCTCACGGCGCGAGAGAACATCACGCTGCCGTTGGACATCGCGGGCAGGGACGTGGATCGGGCGTGGTTCGACGAGGTTGTCAGGACGATCGGGATCGCCGACCGCCTCACGCATCGTCCGAGTCAGCTCTCTGGCGGCCAGCAACAGCGAGTCGCAAGTGCGCGAGCGCTGGTCTCACGGCCGGAGATCGTGTTCGCCGACGAGCCGACGGGCAACCTCGACTCGAGGTCTGGCGCGGAGCTGCTCGGGTTCCTCCGCTCGGCCGTCAAGGACCACGGGCAGACCATCGTGATGGTCACGCACGACGCGAACGCCGCGAGCTACGCGGCCCGCGTGATCTTCCTGGCGGACGGTCAAGTGGTCGACGAGATGCGTGAGCCGACGGCAGATCGCGTCCTCGACCGGCTGAAGTCGCTGGAGGGCTGACCCCTGCTCCGCGCGACCCTCAAGAGCCTGCTCGCTCGCAAGTTGCGACTCACGTTGACGGCGCTGTCCATCGTGCTCGGCGTAGGGTTCGTGGCCGGCACGTTCGTGCTGACCGACACGATGAACAAGGCCTTCAGCGACCTGTTCGCGCAGGCGTCGTCGGGGAGCGATGTCATCGTGCGCGCGGAGTCCGCGTTCGCTCCGAGCCAGGCAGGACCCGGCGGCGGCGGGGGCGACGAGCGGAACCCGGTTCCCGAGAGCGTGCTGTCGACCGTCCAGGCGATCCCGGGCGTCAAGGCCGCGGTGGGAAGCGTCGTGGGGTACGCGCAGATGATCGACCCCGCCACGGGCGACGCGATCGGCGGACTGGGGCCACCCACGCTGGGGGTGAACTGGAGCGAGACGTCGACAGCCCTCACGTTGCGCGACGGCGCCGAGCCATCCGGGCCGGACGAGGTCGCGGTCGACGCCGCGACCGCCGAGACGTACCACCTCTCGCCCGGTGAGGCGATCCATATTCTCTTCGAGGGTCCTCCGCGGGAGTTCACGATCTCGGGCATCGCCGGCTTCGGAGACGCCGACAACCTGGCGGGCGCGACGCTGGCGGCGTTCGACACGCCGACCGCGCAGGAGGTGCTGGGCAAGGAGAGGCAGTACGACCAGATCGACGTCGTCGCCCAGGACGGCGTCGCGGTCGCGGAGCTTCGATCGGGCATACAGTCCGCGCTCCCGAAGGGCGTGGAGGCCGTGAAGGCGTCGGACGTTGCCGACGAGCAGGCGAAGCAGCTCCAGGACGCGCTCGGCTTCTTCCGGACCGCGTTGCTCGTCTTCGCATTCATCGCGCTGTTCGTCGGGGCGTTCATCATCTTCAACACGTTCTCGATCATCGTCGCGCAGCGCACGCGCGAGATGGCGCTGCTCCGGGCGATCGGGGCCAGCCGGCGGCAGGTGCTGACGTCGGTGGTTGTCGAAGCCTTCCTCACCGGTCTGGTCGCGTCCGCCCTCGGGTTCCTGGCCGGCATCGGGATCGCCGTCGGGCTGCAAGGTCTGCTGGCGGCGTTCGGGATCGATTTGCCGAGCACGGCGACCCAGCTCCAGGTGCGGACCGTCGTGGTGTCGTTCATCGTGGGGACGGGCGTCACCGTCGTGTCGTCGATCCTGCCGGCGCGCCGCGCGGCACGGGTAGCACCGGTCCAAGCGCTGCGGGAGTCGGCGGACAGCGCCAGCGGGTCGCTGCGCCGGCGGCTCATCGTGGGCTTCATCCTCACCGGCGCGGCGGTAGCGGCGTTGCTGTACGGGCTGTTCGGCAACCAGTCGAACGCCGGCGCTTTGATCGGGGTGGGAGCTGCCGCGACGTTCGTCGGCATCGCTATCCTCTTGCCCCTGGCCGGCCGCCCGCTCGCGGGGGCGATCGGCGTACCGGTCCGCCGGATGGGGATCCAGGGCAAGCTCGGGCGCGAGAACGCCATGCGCAACCCTCGCCGAACGGCGTCGACGGCGTCAGCGCTCATGATCGGGCTGGGGCTCGTCGCGATGGTGACCGTCCTGTCGTCCTCGCTGAAGGCGTCGATCGACGTGGCGATCGAGGAGGCGCTGAAGGCTGACCTCGTCCTGACGACCTCGTCGGCGACGCCGTTCAGCCCCGACGTGGCGGACCGCGTCCGCGGTGTGGATGGCGTCTCCGCCGTCTCGGAGTTCCGCCAGGGCGGGTTCCGGGTCGATGGATCGACGTCGTTCATCACGGCGATCGATCCGGAGACCGTCGAACAGGTGGCTACGTTGGGCCTGTCGCCGGAGGCCATCCAGGGTCTCGAGGACGGGAAGATCGTGGTGTTCGAGGATGTGACGAAGGACGAAGGCTGGAAGATCGGCGACACCGTCCAGTCCGAGTTCGCGACCGTCGGGAAGGCGCCGCTCGAGATCGGCGGCACGTTCTCGGAGAACAGCCTCGTCGGTGGGAACTACGTGGTCTCGCTGGATACGTACGAGCAGTACTTCCAACAGCAGCTCGACGCGTTCGTCATGGTCAAGCTCGAGCCGGGCGCGGACGTGGCCGCCGTGACGGCGTCTATCGCCGCGGCGACGAAGGAGTTCGGAAACGTCGAGGTCCAGGATCAGACGGCCTTCCGCGATCAGCAGGCGGGCTTCATCGATCAGCTGCTCGGCCTGATCACCGCGCTCCTCGCTATGGCCATCTTGATCGCCCTGTTCGGCATCGCGAACACGCTCGGGCTGTCGATCTTCGAGCGCACGCGCGAGCTGGGGCTGCTGCGCGCGGTCGGCATGAGCCGGAAACAGGTGAAGCGGATGATCCGGTGGGAGTCGGTCATCATCGCGATCATGGGCGCGCTGCTCGGTGTGGTGATCGGGGTGTTCTTCGGCTGGGCCTTGCAGCAGGCGCTCGCGAACCAGGGCGTCACCGAGCTCGTGATCCCAGGCGGGCAGTTGGTGGTGTACGTGGTCTTCGCCGCGCTGGCCGGTGTGCTCGCCGCCGTCTGGCCGGCGCGGCGGGCGGCCAAGCTGGACGTCCTGGAGTCCATCTCGTACGAGTAGGGCGGCGACCGGCCGATATCATGGCCCGCGATGCCGCGCCTGAAGCTGACCGACGGTTCGGAGACGGAGCTCCCCGAAGGGGAGCCGGTGGGAGCCGTCCTTCCTCCCGAGGCGATCGCGGCGCGAGTGGACGGCGAGCTCCGCGACCTGTCGTTCGTTCCCGCCTTCGACGCCGTGGTCGAGGGCGTGCTGCCATCGGAAGACGCCGGCCTCCACGTGATGCGGCATTCCACCGCGCACGTTCTGGCCCAGGCCGTCTGCGCTCTGCGGCCCGGCGCGAGGTACGCGATCGGACCGGCGATCGAAGATGGTTTCTACTACGACTTCGAGCTCGAGGAACCCCTGTCGTCGGACGACCTGGCTGCGATCGATGCCCGGATGCGTGAGCTGGTGTCCGCCGACATCCCGTTCGTCCGGGACGAGATCTCTCGGACGGAAGCGCTCGAGCGTCTGGCCGATCAGCCGTTCAAGGTGGAGATCATCCAAGGTCTCGGCGACGCCGAGGTCGAGGGCGAGATCGCCGGCGGTGACTCCGTCACGCTCTACCGGAACGGTGGATGGGCCGACCTGTGTCTGGGACCGCACGTGCCGTCCACCGGGCGGCTCGGGGCGTTCCGACTGACCAACGTGGCCGGTGCGTATTGGCGGGGGGACGAGGAACGTCCGATGCTGACGCGCATCTACGGCACCGCATGGGCCACCGACGCGGACCTCGCGGCGTATCTGACCCGGCTGGAGGAAGCGGAGAAACGCGACCATCGCAAGCTCGGGCGCCAGCTCGACCTGTTCTCGTCACCGGACGAGCTGGGTCCCGGTCTGTGGATCTGGCACCCGCGCGGGGGCATCTTCCGCAAGCAGCTCGAGGACTACGTCCGCGACCTGCACCTCGAGCGAGGCTACGACCTGGTCGTCACGCCGCACATCGCGCGCTCGGTGCTCTGGGAAACCT
>CAZDXK010000201.1:0-4088 GCA_964509215.1 uncultured Actinomycetes bacterium
CGCGACGAGTTCAAGGAGAACGAGGACCTGCCGAACACCACGAACCCTGACGACTGGGCGCGCATCTCGGGCAAGAAGGGCGAGCGGATCGTATACGTCCGCACGCTGCTCGGAGACGACGGCGACGGGCGCCAGGTCGAGCGAGTGAACGCCGGCCAGTACCTGTAAGGTTGGCCGGTGGCCATCCCCAAGGTCTTCGGGATCGAGACCGAGTACGGCATCACGGCGGTGGGAGCCCCGGACTTCAACCCGGTTCTCGCATCCTCGATCCTGATCTCGACGTACGCGGGCTCGCTCCGCCGCATCCGATGGGACTACGACCAAGAGTCTCCGCTGCGGGACGCCAGGGGGTTCGAGCCCGTGGCTGCGCGCGAGGGGACCGACGAGGACCTTGGGCTCGCCAACGTCATCCTGCCGAACGGCTCGCGCTACTACGTGGATCATGCGCATCCTGAGTACTCCACACCGGAGTGCGTCACCCCCAGAGACCTGGTGGTGCACGACAAGGCGGGGGAGCGCGTGTTGGAGCGCTCGCTCGCGGAGGTTGCGCGCGAGCTCCCCAGCGGCCCGAGGCTCTCGATCTACAAGAACAACAGCGACGGTAAGGGCAACTCCTACGGAACCCATGAGAACTACCTGGTCGACCGGGCGACGCCGTTCGGCGACATCGTCCGTGACCTGACCCCGTTCTTCGTGAGCCGCCAGGTCTTCTGCGGCGCGGGTAAGTTGGGCGCCGAGGCGCCGTGGGAGGAACGTGGCCACACCGCGTATCAGTTGACGCAGCGCGCGGACTTCTTCGAGACAGAGGTCGGCCTGGAAACCACGCTCAAACGGCCCATCATCAACACGCGCGACGAGCCGCACGCGGATCCCGAGAGGTACCGCCGGCTCCATGTGATCATCGGTGACGCGAACATGTGCGAAGTCGCCACATTGCTGAAGATCGGGACCACGGCGATCGTGTTGAAGATGATCGAGGATCGGTTCCTGCCGGACCTGTCGATCCAGAACCCCGTGGCGGCGCTGCACGAGGTGTCGCGCGACATGACCTGTACCGTCACGGTGCCGCTCGCCGACGGCCGGCACCTGTCCGCGGTGCAGCTCCAGTGGGAGTACTTCGAGCACGCCAAGAAGTATGTCGAGCGCGAGGACGACACCCCGGAGAACCAGGACGTGTTGTCGCGTTGGGAGTCGATCCTCTCAGCGCTCGAGGCCGAACCGCTGTCGCTCCATCGCGAGCTGGATTGGGTCGCGAAGTACCGGTTGCTGGCCGCGTACCGCGAGCGTGACGGGCTTGAGTGGACCGACCCGAAGCTCCAGGCCATCGACCTCCAGTACCACGACGTTCGCCGCGAACGCGGCCTCTACTACCGACTGGCCTCGAGCGGCAAGGTGGAACGCTTGACGACGGACGAGGAGATCGACGTCGCGGTGATGGAGCCGCCGGTAAACACGCGTGCGTACTTCCGCGGTCGTTGCATCTCGAAATACGCCGAGGCGATCGCCGCGGCTTCATGGGACTCCCTGATCGTGGACACGGGTGCCGATGCGCTGCAGCGGATACCGATGCGCGAACCCCTCCGGGGAACGCGCGAACACGTGGAGGATCTGCTGCGCGAGTGCGAGGACGCGGCATCGCTGGTTGCGCGTCTGCAGTCCTGAAGCGTTTCCGGCCGAACCTCCCGTAGGATAAGGAAGGCCCCGCACGAGGGAGACCCGGGATGCCACAGGAACAGGAGCAGATACGACCGCAGCGCAAGGGCGGTGGCGCGGGCGATGACGGCTCCGATGCCGACGCCGGGCAGACGACGACGACCTCCAAGGCTGCCGAGCTCAAGGATGAGATGGACGACATCCTGGACGAGATCGACTCCGTCTTGGAGGAGAACGCCGAGGAGTTCGTCAAGAGCTACGTCCAGAAGGGCGGCGAGTGACGGACCGGCTCAACCCGCCGGTTTCGGGCGCGTCCTTCGGCGCGAACCCGAGCTTCGCGGACCTGTTGCGAGACTCGCGACCCGAGGCCATGAGGTCGGAGCGTGAGGTCTCCGCCACCGACGTCCGTGTTCCGCACGGCACCACGGTCCTTGGGTTGAAGTACGCGGACGGCGTGATCATGGCCGGAGACCGGCGAGCCACCGCCGGATTCACGGTTGCCGACTCGAAGATGCGGAAGGTCTTCGCCGCCGACGACTACTCGGCGATCGCCATCGCTGGAGCGGCGGGGCAGGCGATCGAGATGGTCAAGCTGTTCCAGCTCGAGCTGGAGCACTATGAGAAGATCACGGGCGATCGCCTTTCGTTGGAAGGCAAGGCCAACCGACTGGCGCAGATGATCCGCTCGAACTTCCCGCTCGCGTTGCAAGGGCTTGTGGTCGTTCCCTTGTTCGGCGGTTTCGATCACACGATCGGCGAAGGCCGGATCTTCTACTACGACGCCACGGGTGGACGCTGGGAGGAAGACGACTACCAGACCACCGGTTCGGGTGGACAGCCCGCCAAGAACTCGCTCAAGAAGCGGTGGCGCACCGGCTTGTCCAGGAGCGAGGCGTTGCGCGTAGCCGCGGAGGCGCTCATGGACGCGGCCGAGGACGACGTCGCCACCGGTGGCCCCGATCCGGTCCGCAAGATCTTCCCGAACGCGCTCGCGGTGACCGCGTCGGGTGCTGTCGACGTGCCCGAAGAGGAGATCGCAGCGGCGGTGGCCGCGGTGTTGGAGGAGCGCTCCTAGATGTCGTTCATGCCTTACGTCTCGCCAGACCAGATGATGAAGGATCGCTCCGAGTACGCCCACAAGGGCATCGCTCGTGGCCGGTCCGTGATCGGCCTGGAGTACGCCGACGGATTGCTGTTCGTGGCCGAGAACCCGTCGTCCACGCTGCACAAGATCAGCGAGATCTACGACCGTATCGCGTTCGCGGGGGTGGGCAAGTACAGCGAGTTCGAAGACCTGCGGATCGCCGGGATCCGGCACGCGGACCTCCGCGGCTACTCGTACGGTCGCGAGGACGTCAAGGCGCGGGATCTGGCCAACGCGTACTCGCAGTCGCTCTCGACCATCTTCACCCAACAGATGAAGCCCTACGAGGTTGAGATCTTGGTAGGGGAGGTCGACGGCGACGTCTCGGGCACCACGCTCTATCACGTGCTGTTCGACGGCAGCGTCACCGACGAACACGGGTTCATCGCGATCGGGGGACACGCCGAGGACCTCACGGAGGCGTTGAAGCAGCAGTTCCAGGAAGGGTGGGATCTCGCGGCGGCGGTTCGTACGGGCGTGAAGACCCTGGGGGCACCCGACCAGCGTGAGATCGCCGCGAACGATATCGAGGCAGGGATCCTCGATCGAACCCGGTTGCACCGCAGGAAATTCCGACGCCTTGAGGACGCCGAGCTCACGCAGATCCTCTCGGCGAGCTGAGCTGGGTCATACGCGCTTGCGAGAGATATCGGCTTAGTCTCTAGTCATGGAGCGTCGGATCTTCGGGCTCGAGAACGAGTACGGGGTCACCTGTACGTTCCGCGGGCAGCGGCGGCTCTCGCCCGACGAGGTCGCGAGGTACCTGTTCCGCCGGGTCGTCCATTGGGGTCGGTCCTCGAACGTGTTCCTGGAGAACGGCGCTCGGCTGTACCTGGACGTCGGCTCCCACCCCGAGTACGCGACCCCCGAGTGCGACGACGTGCGCGAGCTGGTCGCGCACGACAAGGCGGGGGAGCGGATCCTCGAGGCCCTGTTGGGTGCGGCGGAGATGCGCCTGCACGAAGAGGGCATCAGCGGCCAGGTCTACTTGTTCAAGAACAACACCGACTCGGCGGGCAACTCGTACGGCTGCCACGAGAACTATCTGGTTGCCCGCCACGGAGAGTTCGCGCGGATGGCGGATGTGCTGATCCCGTTCTTCGTGACACGACAGATCTACTGCGGGGCCGGGAAGGTGCTGCACGGGCCTCGAGGCGCGCAGTTCTGCATCTCACAGCGCGCCGAACACATCTGGGAGGGCGTGTCGTCGGCGACCACGCGGTCGCGGCCCATCATCAACACGCGCGACGAACCGCACGCGGATGCCGAGCGTTTCCGCCCGCTCCACGTG
>CAZDXK010000202.1:0-4075 GCA_964509215.1 uncultured Actinomycetes bacterium
GAACCGGCGCCGTACTCCTTGCCCGCGAGGACGAGCAGCGGAACGCCGGTCTCCTTGTACTTCATGGCGGCGTCGTAAATCGTCATCACGACGTTGTCGGGCTGGTACGTGGTCCACCCTCCCTCGGTGCCTGGCGCAAGCAGGTTGCGTAGCCGGATGTTCGCGAACGTCCCGCGCATCATCACCTCGTGGTTGCCGCGGCGCGATCCGTAGCTGTTGAACTCGCTCGGCTTGACGCCGTGGGCCTTCAGGTACTCACCCGCCGGCGAGTCCGACTTGATCGACCCGGCCGGCGAGATGTGATCCGTGGTGACCGAGTCTCCGACCTTCACCAGGACGCGCGCGCCCTCGATGTTTCCGCCGACGACGGCGTCGTCGAGAGCGTCGAAGAACGGCGGCTCCTGGACGTAGGTCGAGGCCGGATCCCAGTCGTACATGGGTCCGGTCGGCGAGGGCAGCGCGGCCCAATGCTCGTCGCCGTCCCAGATGCGTCCGTACTCGCGTTCGAACTGTTGAGGATCGAGGGAGGTGCGCATCGCCTCCGCCACTTCCTCAGGCGTGGGCCAGATGTCGCTGAGGAACACCGGCCCATCGGTGCCCCGACCGAGCGGCTCGGTCGTCAGGTCGATCTGCACGCTGCCCGCCAGTGCATAGGCGACGCAGAGCGGGGGCGAGGCGAGGTAGCTTGCCCGGACCTGCGGATGGATCCTCCCCTCGAAGTTCCGGTTGCCGGACAGCACCGCGACGACGTTCAGGTCGCCCTCGTCCACCGCGTTCGCCACCGGCTCCGGCAGCGGCCCGGAGTTTCCGATGCACGTCGTGCACCCGTAGCCGACGAGTGAGAAGCCGAGCTTGTCCAGGTATGGCGTCAGGCCCGCGCGGTCCAGGTAGTCGGTCACGACGCGCGAGCCGGGTGCCAGGCTGGTCTTCACCCAGGGCTTCGTCTCCAGGCCGGCCTCGACGGCTTTCCTCGCGAGCAGACCTGCGGCGAGCATGACCGAGGGGTTCGATGTGTTCGTGCAGCTGGTGATCGCGGCGATCACGACGGAGCCGTGCCGGACGGTGACGCCGTCGACGTCCATCGCCGTCTCGGTCCCCGGCTCGATCGTCGCGTCGACGTCGACGGCAACCTCGGGATTCCCGCCCTCCGACTCGAATCGACCGACCTCCGTCGGCTTCGGATCAGGTTGGGACCCGTCGCGGAACGCGGCGACGAACGAGTCCCAGACGTCGGGCAGCGCCACCCGATCCTGCGGTCGCTTGGGGCCCGCGAGCGATGGCACGATCGCGGACAGGTCCAGGTCGAGCGCCTCTGTGAACACCGGATCCGTCTCGCCATCCGTTCGGAACAGGTCCTGTTCCTTCGTGTATCGCTCCACCACGTCGACGATGCCGCCGCGACCGGTGAACTTCAGGTATCGGAGCGTCTCGACGTCCACCGGGAAGTACGCAGCGGTGGCGCCGTACTCGGGACACATGTTGGACATGGTCGCGCGGTCGGCGGTGGAGAGCGTGGACAGCCCGTCGCCGAAGAACTCCACGAAGCGACCGACGACACCGTGCGTGCGGAGCATCTCAGTGAGCGTCAGCACCAGGTCGGTCGCGGTGGTGCCCGGAGGCAGGCCTCCGGTCATCCGCACGCCGATCACGAGCGGCTGCGGCATGAACATCGGCTGGCCGAGCATGGCGGCCTCGGCCTCGATGCCGCCCACTCCCCAGCCGAGCACACCCAGGCCGTTGATCATGGTCGTGTGCGAGTCATTGCCGACGAGCGTGTCGGGGAACGCGACCCCGTCGCGCACGGTCACGACCTGACCGAGGTGCTCAAGGTTCACCTGGTGGCAGATACCCGCGCCTGGCGGGACGACGCGCAGCCCGTCGAACGCCTGCTGCGCCCAGCGGAGAAGCGTGTAGCGCTCGGCGTTCCGTCGGTATTCCCATTCGATGTTTGCGGCGTACGCACCTTCGGTCCGGAACAGGTCGACCTGCACCGAGTGATCGATGATCAGGTCGGCGGGGACGAGCGGGTCGACCCTCGACGGATCACCGCCGTTGCGGGCCATCGCCGAGCGCATCGCCGCCAGGTCGACCACCCCCGGCACGCCGGTCAGGTCCTGCATCAGGACGCGGCCGGGCATGAACGCGATGTTCTTCGCCGGTCCTGGCCAGGCGGCGAGCGCGCCGACGTCCTCGTCCGAAACGTCGCGCGAGCCGGCGCGCCGAAGCAGGTTCTCGAGGAGGATCTTGACGGTCTTCGGGAGGTGGTGTGTGTCGCCGAGCGCGTCGAGCCGGTAGATGTCGAGGGCGCCGTCGGCGGTCTCGAGCGAACCGCGGGCGCCGGCAAGATCGGAGGTCATCGTTGCGTCGCTTCCTTCCGTCGATCGGTTCCAACTTCATCCTCCCACGTGTGCGTGCGCTCCCGGCGAGATGGGAGAACCTGCGCTGTCCCACGCCGAGCGATCCTTGGGCATCTCTCCGAGGCGCTAGCCCCCGAACTCAGCCGGTCGTGCGCTCGGCTTTCCGGGCGGCCTTCACCGCTTCCTTGTGCTCCATACGGGTCTTGCGGCGGAGCTTCGCCTCGCGTTGACGGCGCTGCTCGGTTTCGCCCTTCGCGAGTAGCGACGGCACCGGACGGGGGTGTCCGTCGTCATCGATCGCGACGTACACGAGATATGCGCTGGCGGCGTGCACGCGCGTGCCGGTGATCGGGTTCTCGGCCTCGACACGGACGCCGCACTCCATCGAGGTCGTACCGACGTCGTTCACGGAAGCGTGCAACGTCACGACGTCACCGATGTGGACCGGCTCCAGGAACGTCATCTGGTCCAGCGAGACCGTTACTGCCAGTCCGCCGGCGTGACGGATCGCGGCCAGCGCGGCGGCCGTGTCGACCAGCCGCATGACCACGCCACCGTGCACGTTACCGGCCACGTTCGCGTCGGTGACCTCCATCATCTGCGTGAGCGTCACGCGGGAGTCAGCCGCGGCTTTGGGGGCCAGGTCGGGGTCGGTCATGGCGGGCATCCTACGTCGGCACCGATAGGCTGCCAGAGATGCGGCGCGCGATCTGGGCGACGGCGGTCGTTGTGCTCGCGACGGCGTGCAGCGGCGAGTCGGTACTGCTGCCGTCAGCGACGACCTCCATATCCCCGACCGCGTCGTCGCCCTCATCCGGCTCACCCACGGAGGGCTCGTCATCCAGCCCATCGATCGAGCCGGCGGGCGTTCCGGAGGGAACGCCGGCGTCATACGCCCGGGACGTCGATGCCGCTGACCTCCCGGTGGACGAGTTGGTGCCCGTTGGGACGAAGCCGACCGACGTCTGGCCCGCGATCTCTCCCGACGGCACGCAGTTCGCGCTGATCGCCTTCGCCGCGCCGAGCGACGACCCGTTCCGCCAGGCGCGTGGATTCGTCGTGTGGCGGCGGTTCGACGACGCTCCGCCGTGGCGAGCGGTCTTCGGTTTGTCCGATCCCGCCGACACCGGCGTCCTGGCCGTCCACGCGCTGATCGGCGACGCGACCGGCGACGGCTCCCCCGACGCGATCACGTTCGAGGACAGGGGTGGATCCGGCGCGTGTGGAACCTGGCGCGTGCTCGATCTGGCGGCGAACGCCGGCGTGTTCACGCGAAAGACATGCGACACGACGATCGATCTCGCCGCCGACCCGGTCGGCCTCGTCGTCAGAGATGCCGTCTTCCAGGAAGGAGATGCTCACTGCTGCCCGAGCGCCACGAAGATCTCGATCTTGACCTTCGATGAGACAACGGGGTGGACGGTCTATTCGTCGACCGAACAGCCCACGTGAGGTTGCGCGCGACTCACGCCCGGAGGATCTCGCTGCCGGGACACGCGTTCACGAGAAGTTTCCATTCATCGCCGACCCCCAAGAGATGCCTCGGTCATGTTGACTCCCCCGGACACGATCCGATACATTCAACCGTACGGTTGAATAGCCAGGTGAGGGGTACACATGGCGGTCGATCAGCTGAGCGACGCGTTCTCGGCCCTGGCCGATCCGACGCGGCGCGCGATCCTCGCGCGCCTCTCCCACGGTGAGGCGACGGTCAACGA
>CAZDXK010000203.1:0-4073 GCA_964509215.1 uncultured Actinomycetes bacterium
CCGCGCGAGCGATGCTCGATCTCGGCCGGGCGATGCGACGCGTGGGCGAAGATCCGCGTGCGACGTTCGAACGGGCGCGAGACATCTTCGCCGCGTGCGACGGGCAGCCGTGGCTCGTCGAGGTGGAGGCCGAGCTCGGCTGAGGCCTAGCGATCATCCGGGGTGAGGGCGAGGCGCCCCAGAGGACCCGAGCTCCAGGTCCGCACCCCAGCGAGGACGCCGTTTCGCGCGCCAGGGCGGTCAAGTGCGAGTTGCCCGATGTCTCGACGTGTCGCAGTCTTGCGCCATGGAACCTGAGAGCGAGCCGTTCCTACGCGTTCACAGCTCCTCCTTCAGCCGGGCTCGCCGGGACCTTCGCTCGAGCGCAGATCCGCCTCGCCAACACGTGGTTTCGGATCCGCGACAGGAAGTACCGCGGCTTCCGCGTTCACGTCCACGATCTACAGGCGATCGATCGCCGGGTCCGTGAGGCCGGGTTCCACCCGATCGAGGGTCGTCGTCGGTTGGCTTGGCACCTCGCGATCTACGAGCGAGCAACCTGAGTCCGAGACCTCGGCTCAGAGGCATCCATCCGGGTCGCGACGACGATCCCCGAAAGCGCAGTCATAGCGGCCACCGCGATGAAGGCCGCCCGCATGCCAGCGGCATCGGCGACGACGCCCGCGGTGAGCCCGCCAACCGCGTAGCCGAGATCCCGCCACAGCCTGTACGCCCCGATCGCGGATGCCCGCCACGACGGATCCGCGACATCGGCGACCACGGCCAGCAACGTCGGGTAGACGAACGCCGTGCCAACTCCCATGAGCAGTGCCGCGACCATCCAAGCCCGGTAGGAGGAGACCATGGGAAACAGGGCGATCGCGGCGGCCTGGAGCCACATCCCGCCCACGATCGGTCCCTTGCGTCCCACTCGATCCGAGAGCGCTCCGAAGCCGACCTGGCCGATCGCCCACGCCGCGGGATACAGGGCGGCAACCACTCCGATGCGTCCGACGGATAGACCTCTTGAGGCAAGGAAGATCGGAAGGAGCCCCCACGCCAAGGCGTCGTTGAGGTTGTTGACCAGGCCTGCTTGGGCCGCGGCCGAGAGAGATCGGTCGGTCCATGTGACACGGCGGAGCACGTCCCGGGTCCGGGCGATTGTGGGTGACCTCGTGCCCATCTCTGCCCCGACATGCTCCGCCGTGTCACGAACGAACAGGGCGGAGAGGAGCAACCCACTTCCCGCCACAACCGCGCCGAGCAACGCCGAAACCTGCCTCGGACCGTGCCCGACGGCGAGCTGCGCGCTACCGAACGCGGCCAGGGCCACCGCGGCGTATCCCACGGACTCGTTGAGCCCCAGAGCCAATCCCCGGCGAGCCGGGCCGGCTAAGTCAACCTTCATGACGACGGTCATAGACCACGTGAGCCCCTGATTGATCCCGAGCAGGACATTCGCGGCCACGATCCACGACCACGAATGCGCGAACAGGATCAGGAAGGGAATGGGGAGGGCAGCCACCCACCCCATGACCAGCAAGCGCTTTCGGCCAACTCGATCGGCCAGGTGGCCGGCGGCCAGGTTCGACGCCGCCTTGACGACACCGAACGCGACCAGGAATGCCAGGGCGACGGTCGTGGAAGCCACGCCGAACTCCCGCTTGGCAAGCGTGGGAAGCACGCTTCGCTCCAGGCCCACCATCGCGCCGACGAAGGCATTGATCGCGAGGAGCAAGCTGAACTGGTGCCAGTTGGCGCGGATACCCAGACGGGGACGGGTCGCGTCGGCGCCCGCAGTCATCGCTCGATCGGCAGGTTCGATCGCTTCCATCCCGAGAAGCCACCGGCCAGGTTCGCCACACGGCCACCATCTCGCAGCAGCAGACTCGCGGCGGTGGCCGATCGCTCGCCGTGACCGCAGAACGTGATGAGCTCTCCTGCCGGACGCTTCCCCGCGATGATGTCGCCCAGCTCGACGTGAAGAGCACCGGGGATCCGGGAACTCATCCACTCATCTCGTTGCCGGACGTCGAGAAGCTTTGCGCCATCCTCGGCCCGCAGTTGGGCTTCCTGGGGCGTGACGACTTCGAGGCTCGACGTGGGCAGGCCGGCCGCGCGCCATGCATCCATGCCGCCGTCCATCCAACCCTCGACCTGGTCGTAGCCGATCCTTCGAGCGAGCCAGAGGGCTTCCTCCAGCTCATCGTCACCGACGAGCAGGATGACCGGCTGGCCGAACGGCACGACCCACCCCAGCCACGAAGCGAACTGAGGGCGAACCGCGATGGAGATCGCCCCCCGAGGATGCCCGGCTGCCCACTCGTCGACGGGACGCCCGTCGATCAACCAGGCGCCGCGATCGACGACTTCGGCCACATCCGTCGGTGTGAGCGGACCGAGTTGACCGAGATCCTGGAGGAGCGGCGGCTTACGGTTCACCTCACGGAGGTGCAAGAAGTACGGCGGATAGCTGCCGAAGCCTGCGAGGAGTCGATCGACGAACGCGTCCTCGTCTGCGAGCTGGAGCAGCGGGTTCGAACGACGTTCCTCCCCCACCGTCGTCACGGCTCGCCCGCCCGAGCCCGTGGAGCAGAACGATCCACCACCGTGCGAGGGATACAGGCCCGTGTCATCGGGGAGCGCGGCGAGTCGACGCAGCGAGCCGGATTGAGCTTCGGCCAGGTCGCGCGTCCGGTCATCACCGCTGAGGTCGGTGCGAGCGGCTCCCCCAGCGAGGAGCGACCCGCCACTGAAGACGGCCTTCACCGGCTCGATGAGGGCGTAGGCCACATGCTCGGGGGTATGACCGGGCGTGTGCAGAACGGTGAACGCCACGTCGCCGAGGGCGACCGACTCACCCTCCGACACGGGCCGGTGGGCGAATCGCAACTCGGCTCCGCGTGGAGCGATCACCTCGGCGCCGGCGGTTTCAGCGAGCTCTCGGCTCCCAGAGACGAAGTCGGCGTGCAGGTGTGTCTCCAAACTGGCGACGATCCGAAGCCCGAGTTGCTCCGCGAGCCTCAGATACTCATCGACGTCGCGACGTGGATCGACGACGACCGCGTGGCTTCGTCCCGCGTCGACGAGATAGGAAGTGTTGCCGAGCGCCTCATCAGCGACGGCGTGAACGTCACCGGCTGTCACGTCGTCTCCTCAGGGCTTCGATGCACGGATCGGGTACCCGTACGTCCCGAACTCCCGCGCCTTGTCCTCGCCTCCCGCACCACCGAACGTGTCAACGATCGGACCGAACGCCACGTCGGCGAGACCTGCGCCCTCGATCACCGTCACCCACCCTGCGCACGGCAGGGCACCGGCGATTCACCCGGTCCACAGGTCGATGTCGTTGAGAGCGGATTCGGGAACGGGTCTCTCTACGCAGATGTCAGCGATCTGGACGCGACCTCCGGGCTTCAGGACTCGGGCGACCTCCCGGTAGGCGCCGAGCTTGTCGGGGACGAGGTTGATCACCCCGTTGGAGATCACGACGTCGGCCCACCCATCGTCCACGGGGAGCTGCTCGGCGTAGCCCTCCCGGAACTCGACGTTTCGGATCCCCGCCTCTTCGGCGCCCGCTCGAGCCCGCTCGAGCATCTCGGGCGTCATGTCGACCCCGACGACCCGTCCTTCGGCGCCGACAGCGCCGGCCGCGACCATGGCATCCATGCCGGTGCCCGAGCCGACGTCGACGACGCGATCCCCAAGCCGGGGCAAGCCCCAATGGAACGGGTTGGCCACGCCGGCGAACGACTCGATCGAGGACTTCGGAAGCCCTTCAAGCCACTCGTCCAGGTAGCCGGCATTCCCGGCCGCGCGAAGCCCGGTGTGGAAATGGAACGTCGCGTCGGGATGCTCGACGACCTCTACGTACTTGGTTCGGATCTCGTCGCGTAGCTTGGCGACGTCCACCGCGATCCCAGCCACCGTCTCTCCTTCCCTCGCGTCTACGAACCGGTCCCGACCTCGACCGGCAAGCCAGCGTCCCGCCATTCCGGGAAGCCGTCCTCCAGCCGAGACGCCCGATATCCCCTTCGTCTCAACGTCCTCACCGCGTCGTCGGCGAACACGCAGTACGGCCCCCGGCAGTACGC
>CAZDXK010000204.1:0-4066 GCA_964509215.1 uncultured Actinomycetes bacterium
AGCGGACATGCGCGGCACGCGATCTCGCGACGCAACGAATGGGCTATCGGTGGATCGCAGCGCTCTTTACGAGATAGGGCCGGATCGAGAACGCAGCCGGCAATTTTATAAAGTCCTGGAACGGCAGCGGGCGCGAAAAAATATAGCCTTGCGCCATATCGTAGCTGAGCGACCGGATCACATCCAGATCGTCTCGTTGTTCGATGCCTTCCGCGATGGCCTGGGCCCCAAAGCTATGCGCAAGCTGAACGGCGGCCTGGCAGATGCTGCGCAAGGCCGGAACGCGCGCGCAACCGTCCACCATTGAACGCTCAATCTTCAACTCGGTGAATGGCATGTCGCGCAATCGGTCGAACGTGGCGTAGCCATGTCCAAAATCGTCGATCGCGATCTGGAAGCCGTGGAGGATTGCCCGCGTCGCAAACGTCGCGGCTGCGCTCTTGTCGCTGACGAGATCGGTTTCCGTCATCTCAAGGATGATCGGCAGGGGCAAGGAATGCCGTTCGCGAATAGACTTGATGTCGTCGATTAGGCCCGTTCGCACGAATGTCCGGGCCGCCACATTGATCGAGAAGATGAGCGTCCGCCCCAGCCGATGGAGTGCCGTAGACGAGCGGAACGCCGCATCGAGGGCTCGCATCGTCAACTCGTTCACATCTTCGTCCGAAGCATGCGGCAGGAACTTGCCGGGCGCCAGGATGCCCTGCTCGGGATGGCGGATTCGGGCCAGGCTTTCGGCGCCAACTATGCTGTCTGTTTCTAGCTCGATCTTGGGTTGATACCAGAATTCAAGCCAATTATTGGCCAACGCATCGCGCAGGAGAGTGGGGTTTGGCTGGTCCGATTGCGGCGCCGGCGGCGATGCGGTCCGCACGTCGAAGTTGGCGATGAGCGCTCGAAGATCTCGTTGGTGAAACGGCTTCTCCAGGACACCGGCAATGGCAATTCCCGATCCCTGGCCAAGCCGGCGGGCGTGGTCGAGCACCGCGCCGGAATGGCCGCTCATCAGAATGACCTGGCCGCCGAACTTCTGCTCCTTCAGCCATCCAAACAGCTCGACGGCATCCGTGTCGCCGAGCGAAAGGTCGAGGAGGATGAGCTCCGGACGCCACGATTCTAGAGCTGCAACAAAGGCGATCTTTTCGATGACGCTCTTGGCCTCGAAGCCAAGCTTTATCAATTGGGTCACCGCGAGAGCCCCAATCGCGGGGTTGTCATCAAAGACCAAAGCTCTGCGAGATCGCGTTGCGATGGCGACAGCTGCGCTCTTAGAACCGCCACCTACTGCAGAATAGCGCATTGCCGCTCCGGCGCCTCCATAAGTGGAGGCATACCGACAATGCAACTGGCTATATTAAGAGAGACTTACGTTCCAGCTGTCATTTCTATTGATCGACGAGATCGTTTTCAGACGGGATCGCCATAGTATTTGTGGGTCGAGCGGCATCTCCGAACGCCCCACGGGAAGGGCGGATTCGCTCCGTCGCCCGCTGGTATTTCTGAACGACCACAGTGAATGACCGCCTAAACGTCGTTGCTCCTCGCGGGCGCGACGACAACGCCGCATAGGGATGACGGTACGATGAGCCTACGAGCACGCCTGCTGGTACTCGTTGCGTTGGCGACATTGGTGCCGGCGATTCTCGTGGGGCTGCGCTTTTTCCAGAACCGCACGAGCGAAATCGAGGCGGCTCTAGTCAAGTTGTCCGCAACAGCCAATAGTATTTCAGCCGATCTCGACGAGAAAATTCAGGGTACAGCGCAGTTGCACTATGGATTGGCGCGCGCCCGCGATCTCGACACCCGCAACAAAGTGGCGTGTTCGGCTTTCCTATCCGCCGTACTCGAAGAACACCCGCAGTATACTGGGATACTGACGATCGACCCGAACGGAAGCCTGTTCTGCGATTCGTTGCAGACCGACCGCAAACTCGATCTCAATGATCGGAACTATTTCAAGAGGGCTCTGATCTCGAAGGATGTCGTGACGCTGGAGCCTGTCTTCGGCCGGCTGACGGGAACATCAGTACTGCAAATCGCGTACCCCGCTCGCTCGGAAACCGAGCAGCTGAGGTTCGTCTTGCTTGCTTCTTTCAACCTCCAGAAGTTCGCGAAATTTCATAACGAACGCCTCTCGCAGATCATGGAGATTCTCATCATTGACAACACAGGCACGGTCTTTGTTCGGCCTCAGGGTAAGGACTGGGTCACGCAGGCAGGTGCCTCGATCGCGAATACGGACCTGTTCCGGTTCGCGACTGATCGGACCGGCGAGCGCTTCGGCGAGGTGAAAGGTATCGACGGCAGTGTTCAAGTCTGGGCCGTCGCCAACTCGCACACGATCAGGAATACCGGGCTCTATATCATAGTCGGACAGTCCAAGGGCGATCTGGTCGCGGCCGCCAACCGCCGCCTTGGTGAAGATATGACGATCCTCGCGGCGGTCTCGCTGCTCCTTTTCGCAGGTGTATGGACGCTGGGTGAAATGGGTATCCGGCGCCAAGTCGGACGCCTCGCGGCTATGGCGACGAAGCTCGGACTTGGCGATCTGAGCGCACGAATTCCTCCGCCGTTTCCGGGCGGCGAACTGGGCGGACTTATGACGGTCCTGAATGGCACCGCCGAGTCGCTTGAACGTCAACGCACCGCAATCGACGATCTCAACCAAAAACTCCGCCAATCTCAGAAAATGGAGGCGCTGGGTCAACTCACCGGCAACCTAGCCCACGATTTCAACAATCTGCTTACGGTCATTCTGGGCAATGCGGAGCATCTTGCCGAGAAACTGTCGAAGAACCCGGAACTGCGCAGCTTTGCGGAAGGCACGCTGTCGGCGGCTGAACGGGGCGCGGAATTGACGAAGAGCCTTCTCGCGTTTTCGCGCAAGCAGCCGTTGATGCCGAAAAACATCGATGTCGGCCAACAGATACTTCACATGGAAGTCATGCTGCGACGGGCCCTGGGCGTTCATATCAAATGTAATTTCACACTGGGGCAGGATGTATGGCCGGCGACCGTCGACCCGGCGCAATTGGAGTCCGCGATTCTCAATCTGGCGCTCAACGCTCGCGATGCCATGCCGGAAGGCGGCAGCCTTACCGTGGAAATCAACAACGCATCGCTCGACAAAGGGTATGCGGACAACAACGAGGAGGTACTGCCGGGCGATTATGTCATGGTAGCAGTGACTGATACCGGTACCGGCATGACTCGCGATGTCGTCGCGCGAGCATACGAGCCGTTCTTTACCACGAAGGATGTAGGGAAAGGCACCGGCCTCGGCCTGAGCATGGTGTACGGGTTCGTAAAGCAATCCAACGGATCCATGAAAATATATTCCGAGCTTGGGCTTGGCACGGTCGTAAAGCTTTATTTGCCCCGCGCCGGCACGCTGCAGGCGGCGGAGGGGCCGTCTTGCGATCGCATCGCGGCGCCCGGTGGCAGCGAGACAATCCTCGTTGTCGAGGACGACGACATGGTGCGGTCCTACGTGGACAAGGAATTGAAGGAACTTGGCTACCACGTCATTTTGGTGAGTGACGGACCATCTGCAGTGGAGATATTGCGCCAGCCGGGAGAAATCGACCTCCTCTTCACGGATGTCGTGATGCCGGGCGGCATGTTCGGCCCCAAGCTTGCCAAAGAGGCATCGCGCTTGCGGCCCGGGCTCAAGGTTCTCTACACCTCCGGCTTTAGCGAGAAGCCGGTCATCAACCACGATCAGCCCGACCAAGACCTCCAGCTTTTGATCAAGCCCTACAGGCGGCAGGAGTTAGCGGCAATGCTGCGTTCGGTCCTGAGAAAGCATTAGAGATTTTTCGATTTGGTCGGAAGCATGAGCTCGGACTGCGGTCTCTCCCACGACATATCGATTCTCGCATCATTGCGACGTTCAGCGCCATTACTGGAAAATCCTGCGGACGGACCATCCTGCGATGGTCGATTTGATAGACATGATTTGTCCGTTCATGGCACAACTCGGAAGAGCCGATTAGCTTCGAGAAAGTCCTGTCATCGGAGTGGAGCGGACGTGCCAACAGCGCGCTCGAAATGACGCGATTGACCC
>CAZDXK010000205.1:0-4057 GCA_964509215.1 uncultured Actinomycetes bacterium
CCGCTGATCGAGATCGTGTTCCATCTCGGGATCCGCTCGCCGCAGTACGCGAACAGGTCGGTGATGATCCGCATCGACGGCTTCGGCGGGTAGATGTACGTGCCTCGGGCGGCGTACTCCTTGAGCAGGTCGTTCTGGACGGTGCCGCCGATGCGCGACGCGTCCACGCCCTGCTCCTCGGCGACCAGCTCGTACAGCAGCAGCAGGATCGCCGCGGTCGCGTTGATCGTCATGGACGTTGTCACGCGGTCGAGCGGGATCGCCTCGAAGAGCCGTCGCATGTCGTCGATCGAATCGATCGCGACGCCGGTCCTGCCCACCTCTCCCTCCGCGCGTGGATGGTCCGAATCCAGTCCCATCTGCGTCGGCAGGTCGAACGCGACGGACAGGCCGGTCTGTCCTTGATCCAACAGGTAGCGGAACCGCCGATTCGTCTCTGCCGCGGTGCCCATACCGGCGTACTGCCGCATCGTCCACAGTCGCTCCCGATACATGGTCGGATAGATGCCCCGGGTGAACGGCGCCTCCCCGGGGTCGCCGAGCTGCTTCGCCGGGTCGAAGCCGACCAGGTCCTCTGCCGAGTACACGGGCTGCAGCTCGATCCCGGAGTCGGTGCGCCGCCCGTCGTTCGCATCCATCGGCTTGCAGCCTAGCGCCCTGCGCGACGCTCGGGGCGACCCGCTAGGCTGGCCGCGATGGACATCGTAAACTCGGAGATCGAGCGCTACATGGCGGTCCGGTCCTCGCGCTTCGACGAGCCGGTCCTGCTCGAGATGGAGGCCGAGGGCGCCGAGCGCAACTTCCCGATCGTCGGGCGGAACGTCGGGATCACGTTGGAGATCCTGGCGCGGTCGGTCGGCGCGCGCCGCGTGATCGAGTTGGGTTCGGGCTACGGGTACTCCGGCTACTGGCATTCGCGCGCGGTCGGACGCGACGGTGAGCTCCACCTGACGGACGGCGACCAGGAGAACGAGCGCAAGGCTCAGGACTACCTCGGTCGCGCCGGGCTCTGGGAGCCGGTGACCTACCACGTCGGCGATGCGGTGACGTCGCTGAACGAGCTCGGCGGCGAGTTCGACGTGGTCTACGACGACATCGACAAGGAGGGCTACCCGGACGCCTGGCGCGCATCCTGCGAACGGGTCCGCGTGGGCGGCCTCTACGTGTGCGACAACGTCCTGTGGTCGGGTCGCGTGCTGGACCACGACCCGGACGAGCGAACGCAGGCGATCCTGGAACACAACGCTCTCATCGCCGAGGACGAGCGGTACGTCTCGACGATCGTTCCCACGAGGGACGGCGTGATGGTCGCCATCCGCGTGAGTTAGGCCACGCCTGCCACAACTGAGTAGACTCCGCGCGGCCGTTGGCCGGTTCGGCATCCTCAGAACGCCGTGCCCGCGAGATAAGCTGGGAGGGATCCCACCGTGGCGACGCGAACGAGCAAGAGGAAGAGCGACTACGGCCCCATCTACAAGGGCCATGCGGGTCAGTACTCCTGGTTGCTCCACCGGATCACGGGCGTCGCGATCATCCTGTTCCTGTTCGCCCATGTGGTCGACACCGCGGTGGTTGGATGGGGTCCTGAGGCCTACAACCGCGTGGTCAGCGTCTACGAGAACCCGGTCGTGCGCCTGCTGGAGCTCGGCCTCGTGGCGGCCGTGCTCTATCACTCGTTCAACGGGATCAAGATCCTGCTGCTCGACTTCTTCCCGAGGCTGGTAACGCACATCCGCCCGATCGGGATCGCCACCGTCGTCGCGTTCTTCGCCGCCATGATCCCCATCACCTGGATCATGGTCAGCCAGATCGTCGAACTGCTGAGGGAGTAGATGGCGACCGCGACCGAACCCCGTCGCCCGCCTGCGCCGCAAGCTCAGCAGCGCGACTTCCGCGCCGGCCGTGAGCGTCCCGTCGGCGGCTTCGAGCTCTGGGGCTGGCTGTTCATGCGCATCTCGGGCATCGTGCTGCTGGTCCTAGCGATAGGGCACACGCTGATCATGACCGTGGTTGACGACGGCGTCGGGCGCGTCGACTTCGGGTTCGTGGCCACCCGCTGGGCCAGCCCCTTCTGGCGGACGTGGGACTGGATGCTCCTGGTGCTCGCGCTGATCCACGGCATCAACGGTCTGCGCGTGATCACGCTCGACTACGTCCGCCGGCCCGGCGTCCGACTCACGATCAACATGGTCTTCTACGTCCTGGGCTTCACGCTCTTCGTCCTGGGCTCGGTGATCGTCTTCACGTTCGATGCGTCGAAATGGCCTGGATACGCGGGCTGAGATGACGACCACCCACACCTACGACGCGGTGATCGTCGGAGCCGGCGGCGCCGGCCTCCGCGCCGCCATCGAGAGCTCCGACCGGGTCCGCACCGCCGTCATCTCCAAGCTCTACCCCACCCGTTCGCATACGGGCGCGGCCCAGGGCGGTGTGTGCGCCGCGCTCGGGAACATGGAGGAGGACTACCCCGAGTGGCACGCGTTCGACACCGTGAAGGGCGGCGACTACCTGGTGGACCAGCCTGCCGCCGAGCTCCTGACGACCGAGGCCGTCGACGCTATCTACCAACTGGAGCACTGGGGTCTGCCGTTCAACCGGACCCCCGACGGCAGGATCGCGCAGCGCAGGTTCGGGGGTCACACCCGGAACCACGGCGAGGGGCCGGTCATGCGGGCGTGCTACGCGGCGGACCGCACCGGCCACATGATCCTGCAGACGCTCTACCAACAGTGCGTGAAGCGCGACGTGCGCTTCTTCAACGAGTTCTACTGCCTGGATCTGCTCCGCGACGACACGGGCCGCACCGCCGGGATCGTCGCGTACGAGCTCGCCACCGGCGAGCTCCACATCTTCCGCGCCAAGTCCGTGATGTTCGCGACCGGAGGCTACGGCCGCATGTTCCGCGTCACGTCCAACGCCCATGCGCTCACGGGCGACGGCCTGGCCGTGGCCTATCGCCGCGGCATCCCGCTGCAGGACATGGAGTTCTTCCAGTTCCATCCGACGGGTCTGTACAAGCTGGGGATCCTGCTGAGCGAGGCCGCTCGTGGAGAAGGCGGAGTCATGCTGAACAAGGACGGCGAGCGGTTCATGGAGCGCTACGCGCCCACGATCAAGGACCTCGCCCCGCGCGACGTCGTGTCCCGGTCGATCTACCAGGAGATCAAGGAAGGTCGCGGCGCGGGACCGAACGGCGACATGGTCTATCTGGACCTGCGGCACCTCGACCCGAAGGTCATCGAGGAGAAGCTCCCCGACATCACGGAGTTCGCCCGCGTCTACCTGCGCGTCGAGCCGACGACGGAGCCCGTCCCGATCCAGCCCACTGCGCACTACGCCATGGGCGGCATCCCCACCGATCTCGACGGACGTGTTGTCACCGGCGCCGACGAGAGACCCGTCCCGGGCCTGTACGCGGCCGGCGAATGCGCGTGCGTAAGCGTGCACGGCGCCAATCGCCTGGGCACGAACTCACTCCTGGACATCGTCGTGTTCGGCCGGCGCGGCGGGGCGCACATGGCGGCGTTCGCCAGAGACGCCGATCTCGCGCCGCTCCCCGAGGGGCCGGCGGAGCAGACGCTCGACATGCTGAACGGCCTGCTCTCACGCGACCGCAGCGTGAACCCGGCCGACATCCGCACCGAGCTCCAGGACGAGATGTTCGACAAGGCGTTCGTCGTGCGGAACGAGGAGGGGCTGAAACAGATGGAGGCGGTGATGGCGAACCTCCACGATCGGTACGCGCAGGTCGGCGTGCAGGACAAGGGCAGCGTGTACAACACCGACCTCATGGAGGCCGTCGAGCTGGGGTTCCTGCTGGATTGCGCGGAGAGCCTGGTCGCCGCCGCCAGCGCCCGCACCGAGAGCCGTGGCGCGCACTTCCGCGAAGACCACCCGCTCCGCGACGACGCGAACTGGCTCAAGCACTCGTTGGCGTACCGTAAGGACGATCGAACGATCGAACTGGAGTACAAGCCGGTGAAGATGGGTCCCTACATACCGATGGAACGGAAGTACTGATGGCGACCGCTGCGGACGTGCTCCAGACCTCCGA